>DNPQ01000329.1 GCA_003501335.1 Bacillota bacterium | reverse complement strand
ATTGGGCAAAAACTAAAGTTGCAAAGGCGGCCGTCCGAGCTTCCATTAAACCGCCACCCGTTTTTAACTTTACCATATAAACAGCCAAAGTAACGACTCCTATCATCAGACCCTGAAAAAGAATTTTCAGGCCTAGACCTCGACCAAAAATACCCTCTCGGGGCGGACGGGGACGCCGGCTCATATTATCAGCCTCTGCCGAGTCCATACCGAGGGCAATCGCCGGAAGACCGTCGGTAACCAAATTAACCCATAAAATTTGAATCGGTAACAAAGGAAAAGGCAACCCCATCATAATCCCGCCGAACATAGTTAAAATTTCTCCCATATTACAGCTTAATAAATAGCGGATAAATTTACGGATATTATCATAAATAGTCCGTCCTTCTTCCACCGCTGCGATAATGGTGGCAAAATTATCGTCCGCAATCACCATGGCCGAGGCTTCTTTGGTCACATCGGTACCACTTTGCCCCATCGCCACCCCGATATCCGCTTCCTTGATTGCCGGTGCGTCATTGACTCCATCACCAGTCATCGCCACCACTTGACCATTCCTTTTTAAAGCCTTGACCACCCGCAATTTATGGTGGGGTGACACCCTGGCAAAAACATCAATTTCATGAATAATCTCGGCAAGCTTCTCATCGCTCAACTGGTCGATTTCAACTCCGGTAATAATTTTCCCTTCAGGTCGCAACAAATGGATCTGTTTAGCAATAGCCGCTGCTGTACGGGGATAATCACCGGTAATCATCTTGGTTTGAATACCGGCTTGCCGGGCCTTTTCAATCGCCATCCTTGATTCTGGCCGCGGCGGATCTGTCATTCCCATCAATCCGATAAAGATTAACTCTTTTTCTAAATCCCCGCTTTTTCGATTGATTTCATCGAAACGGGCCGGTCGATAAGCAAAAGCCAATATCCGTAAGGCTTCAGATCCCCAGCGTTCTGCATAAGTCTTAACTTCCAGCTTCATTTTATTGGAAAAAGGGATAATACCATCACTGGACCAAACCTGGTTGCAACGTTCTGCTATAATATCAGCCGCCCCTTTTGTCAGTAATAAAACGCCTTCAGGGCTTTGAACCCATACACTCATCCGTTTACGTTCCGAGCTAAAAGGGATTTCTCCTAAACGTTGTTGTTCTTTGATGCACTGCCGGGGATCGAGCCCGTAATCCAAAGCTACCTTGAGTAAAGCCCCTTCTGTCGGGTCACCGACAATATTTCCAGAATAATCTTCTGTTCCCAATTGGGCATTATTACAAAGAACGCCAATTTCCAATAAACGTTTAAGGGGGCCGGTAACACTCGTATGAATATGCTCTAATTCTAAACTATATTCCCTTTGTCCCGTCCAGATCCGAGTGACACCCAATTTATTTTGGGTCAGGGTTCCTGTTTTATCTGAACAAATAACTGTTGCGCAGCCCAAGGTTTCAACAGCTGGCAACCTACGGATAATTGCATTCCGGCGGATCATTCTTTGGACCCCAACTGCTAAAACAATGGTAACGATGGCCGGCAGTCCTTCGGGGATCGCAGCAACCGCTAAGCTTACTGCGGCTAAAAACATCTGGCGGGGTGGCTCACCGCGCAAAACCCCCATAGTACCCACAGCGGCGCATACTCCCAAGCAGATAATCACCAGCCATTTTCCAAGTTGTTCGAGACGTTTTTGTAGGGGAGTTTCTTCATTTTGAGCATTACTAATCATCCCGGCAATTTTTCCGATCTCAGTTTGCATTCCGGTAGCCGTAACAACAGCCCGCCCTCTTCCACCGGAAACAATAGTGCCCGCAAAAACCATATTTTTTTGATCCCCCAGCGCCGGATGTGCTTCTTTATTTATATGCTCATTTTTAGATACTGTCAAAGACTCTCCGGTCAAGGTTGCTTCATTAATTTCTAAATCCGTTGCAGCGATAATTCTACCGTCGGCTGCGATCCGATCCCCACTTTCCAGGACTATGATATCACCGGGAACGATTAATTTGGCGGGGACTTTTCGAATCTTACCGTCCCGATATACATGAGCCATAGGAGCGGTTAATTCTTTCAAAGCTTCTAACGATTTCTCGGCCCGATATTCCTGGACAAAACCTAAAAAAGCATTCAAGATGACAATAGCGACAATCGTTATGGCATCCGGTCTTTCCCCCAGCAACCCCGAAACAATGGCGGCGCCGATAAGCACCAATACCATAAAATCTTTAAACTGGGATCCGAAAATCTGCCATGGTGAAAGCTTTGATCCAGACTCCAATTGATTTTGGCCTATTTTAGCGATCCTGCGGTTTGCCTCCAAAGTAGCCAATCCCTTTTTTTCACAACTGGAAAAAGCTTTGATCACTTCTTCGGCATCGATATTAAACCAGTTGGACATTTTTCCCTCCATTGACCAAACTCTCTTTCACCGCTATACTTACTAAAGGAGGATAAAAAAAATGCCTATCGATGCTCCAGTGATTGCCCAAATTTCTATTGAACTGACTCATCATTTACCGGTAAGAATCAATCAGATTTACCAAACATTTGCAGACGAGTTTTTACTCTGCGGTTATGGTTCCGGCAGTGATTTTAACTTAGTGATATCCCTAAATGCCGGATATGGCCGTTTTCATCTAATTGATCCGCGCTCACGGACAGATTGCAGAGAAACCCTGCCTTCTCCAACAATTTTCGGCGCTTCTCTTCGCAAACGTTTTTCCAGTTCCAAGCTGGTTGCAATCGATGCCGTCCCCTTTGAAAGAATTGTAAAGTTGACTTTTGAAGTCTATGAACAGACGATCGGAATAACCAGCCGTTATCTAATGGTTGAGTTGACTGGCAAAAGCTCTAATTTTATACTATGTGATGAAAATATGATCATTACCGATGCCTGGCGCAGAGTAGCCCCTAGGAAACCCGAAGATCGCGAGATTACTCCAGGGATTTCCTATGAAGTTCCTTCAACTGGAGGCCGCTGGCGGCCGGTTACGATTACCGAAAATCAATTTTCAACCCTTCTTAGCCAGGTACCGGATGACGTTTCACTGGAAAAATTTTTTCTCAAACATTGGTACGGACTATCAGCCCTCTCCATAGATGAAATTACCCATGAGGCGAATTTTTCTCCGGCCACTCCCTGCCGTGATATTCCATCCTTGGAATACCCAGAACTATTTTCTTCCTTCTGTAAATGGGCTGCCGCTGTAGCCAAAAACGATTTTACACCGACTGGTCTTTTTAATGAAACCGGAAACCTTATCGATTGTTCAGCTCTGGCAATTCATTTTCCACCCGAGAATATCACGGTTCGACCCATCCAACTTCTCTATGAGAAAATTGCGGCCCTTTTCGATCAACGGCAATTAACAAACCGCTTCAAGGAATCAAGACAAAATTTGGAAAAAAAGATCCATTTTCAGTTCGAAAAGACCCATACCAAATTAACCAAACAACAAGCGGAAGCATCTGCCGCCGAAAATGGCGACCATTTACGTATTACCGGAGAACTCTTAACCACTTACGGTTTTCAAATCGCCAAAGGGAGCAAGGAAGTCAAACTTACCAACCATTATGACCCTGAAGGAAAAGAGTTGTTGATTTCACTGAATCCTGCATTAACAGCGCAAGCCAACGCCCAGGTTTATTTTAAAAAGTATCAAAAAGCCAAAAAAGGCCAATTGGCTATTGGCGAACAAATCACCAAGACCCGGGAAGCCTTGGAATACCTTGAAAGCATTGAAGTCATGGCCCAAAATGCCCTGAGTATGTCCGATCTCGGGCTCGTTCAGGAAGAACTTCAACAGATGGAAGTTTCCAAAAAAGGCAAAACTCATGGGGTTAAAAAATTTACAAAAAAAGTAAAACCGTTAGAACCGCGTCAATTTAAAACACCGACCGGCCATACTATCTTGGTTGGCCGCAACAACATTCAAAATGACCGGTTAACCTTTAAAATCGCTGATCCCAACGACCTTTGGTTTCATACTCAAAAGATACCCGGTTCCCATGTTATTTTAAGACCACAGCCCGGAATCCCGGTTGATGATGAGTCTCTGAATTATGCTTGTCAATTGGCGGCCTTTTTCAGTAAAGCCAAAAACTCCACCAAAATTCCCGTTGATTATACTCAACGTAAAAATGTTAAGAAACCGCCTGCTGCAAAGCCGGGTTTTGTAATTTATGATTTTTTTAAAACCGCTATTATTACACCGGATTTGGATTTACTGACCCAACTGGGTGTGCCGAAGATTGACTCGTAATAATTCCCATTTTTTTCATTGCAATTCATCCCTAAAATCTATAAAATGAGTTAAAAAGGAAGGAGATTGTCGCTATTGAGTATTGTATACTTGGCACTTTGCGCTCTCGTGGGGTACTTTGCCTATAAAAAAGGCCGAAATGTCATCGGTTGGTCGGCTCTGTCCCTCCTTATCTCTCCAATTCTATCCGGGATAATCCTCGCTTGTTTAAAAGATATAAAAGTTGAAGAGTCCATTCAAGAGGTTAAAATGGAGCAACAACAACTCAAAGACCGGGTTGTAAGCGATGAACAAGTTAATGAGCAACGCTTTGAAGGCTTAGAGAGGGAGATTTCGGCTTCCCAGAGCAATAGAGGAAATTTATCGCCCGTTTCTGACTCCGGATATCTGGAAAATAAAACGAAAGAATGCCCAGCCTGCGGTAATCCCATTAAATTAGGAGCGATCAAATGTAAGCATTGCGGTGTGATGATCAACGAAATAGCCAAAAAGGAATGCCCATTTTGTAAAGAACTTATTGCTATCGATGCCATAAAATGCGTTCATTGTAAAAGTAATTTGAATTCATAAGAACTCAGGCGGAATAGGTGACCTTCATTGAATATACTGCGAACATTAAAACAACTTACGATATCGGGTGAAGTGAGTATCGGGACTAATAGTCATTTCACGGGAAATATCACCGAAATTCAGAATTTCTTGAATACTATTGTTGACACTTTAAGAAAGGACAACCCCCAGTTAAAGATTCAATCGAAACGGGAATTGTATGAATTCAGCATCAAAATTTTTGCATATCGAAAACTGATGATGGATCATTCTTTTTTGGAAAACCTGCGTCGCCGGTTCCAATCACTACTGGATTATGGAGCCGATTTTGACGGATTAACAATTCGCTTAAATATTTATGGTGAATTAAATTCTCTTATTCAAAGCGAGAAATTTCGTTATGTGAATAAACAATCCGAAGTGGTTTTTATGAATAACCAATTCCCCGCTATACCTTGGATACCTCAGAAACTTAGCTCCAAACAAATTGGTTTCCTTATCTTTATTGTGTTACTTGTGATCACAGTCGCCCTTTTAGTGTACTTCAAAGTCATTCCGCTATTTTCCAGACCTTTGGTGGCATAAATAAACTACTGCCCGTTTCAATCTGTAAAGTTAAACCGCCCCAAAAACTGACAGAAAATAAACTGGCGAAAATTGCTCCCGGCGTGCAAGCTCTTTTCCCAGTTTATTTTCTGAAGAGAAACCCGATTTCCCGCGTGAGGGCTCAAAAATACATCCAGGCAAATTTCAACTAGAGGGCAACTATCATTTACCGACCAGTTTATTACGGGATCGTCCTTTAAACTGATTGATAGGATTTAACCACAGACGGCATGGATGATTATGCTTTTTGCATTTCCAGTTTTTTATGAGCCGATTGAATGATTTGAATCATAAAAAGCAAAATCGTTAATGGAATTATTATCAAAAGCAATACCCAGTTTAGATATCCAATATGACCCGAAAATATCAAAAATCCGAAACAAACAAAGTGGAAAGTAACGAGAATCGATAACAAATTCCATCCTTTCCCGCTTCCCCAAAGCTTCCAATCCTTATTCAGCTGCGAAAACACATCAAACCCAGTCATCATAACAGCATGATAAAGGCCATATACGATATAAAACAAATCACTGCCATGCCATAGCCCCATCAGTCCAAATAAAAGGAAATATCCGATATAGGAGAGGACATATTTATTGATCCGTATTTTTTTCTTGACAAAGTAATAGATGAGGCGCATATAAACATAATCGCGAAACCAAGTCGATAAAGTCATATGCCAACGGTTCCAAAAATCTTTGATGCTGCTACTGATAAATGGCTTGTTAAAATTATCAGGAGTCCTTATAGCAAGCACATAACTTGTACCAACGGCAAAAGAGCTATAACCTGCAAAATCAAAGAAAAGGTACATTGTATAGGCGTACATATAATTCATGGTTGTCAGGAAACTATGTGAACTCCCGATAGGATCCAACCAATAAGTCTTAACGAGAAAACCGATAATAAACTTATATAAGAAACCCAAAAATATCTTCTGAATCCCCTTAAGTAATAACTCTCGATATTCTTCCCCGCTGGGCTTGGTAGCAAGATCTTTAGTAAACCTGCGAAAACGATCAATCGGGCCCGAACTGAGTGTAGGGAAAAAAAACATAAAACTGGCGAAATCAAAGAATTTAACCTTTTCGATTAATCCATCCTTGATCTCCATAACCATTTGCACACATTTAAATGTCAAATAAGATATCCCTAAAAATCCTATAAAATTAATACCCGGAATTAAACGCTTTTCAAACACCAACGGTAAAAAAGAACCTATTAAAGCCAGAAAATAAAATACCGTTAAATTCTTCCGCTGCCTTAGATAACTATATCCTTTGATAATGAACCATTCAAAGACAAAAAACAATAAAAAATGTTCTCGGGCAACATGCATACCTGATAAAATATTATAAACCATATAGATAGAAATAATTAAATTATACCAGCGGATAGTCCGCCCTTTAAGCCCTAAAATAATCGCCGGAATCGCCAAAATGATTACCGGCAAAAAAAATCCAAATTCACCAAAGGGAATCATTGAAGTTCCTCCTGGAGCTTTTTACGATTTACTTTGCCATTGGGATTCATCGGCATGGCGTCTTTGAAAATAATTCTGCGCGGCACCATATAATCTGGTAAACGGTCAGCCAGTTGCTTTTTAATCGAACTGATCAACTCAAACTCATTGGCCCGTTCTTGATCCGCAAGCGTTATAAAAGCAGTTAAATATTCACATTTACCATCCTTAGTTACCGGTAAAACCACTGCATTTTTAACAATGGCTATCAAGCGAAGATTTTCTTCGATATCTCCGAGTTCAATCCGGTACCCATGTAACTTAACCTGGAAATCCAAACGACCGCAATAAAAAACCAAACCGTTTTGGATATAAGCGGCATCGCCTGTCTTATAGGCCCGAAAAGATTTATCTTGATATTGATCTACATAGAAAACTTTTTTACTCAGCTCAGGATTTTGAAAATACCCCGGACTTACACTCGGCCCGACAATGGCAAGCTCTCCCTTTTCACCATCGGGTAAAGCCCGGCCTTGTTCATCAATGATCCGGATCACACAATCCGGTTTACAATACCCCACCGGTAGTGGGGAATAATCATCAATCATTTTTTGATTGACTTGTAAGGAAGTCACAGCTACGGTTGCTTCCGTTGGGCCATAGGTGTTATATAAGGTAGCTTGTGGAAAACGGTCGGTAAGTTTTTGAGCACATTTATTGGTGAAAATTTCACCACAGAACAAGAAAGTGTGTAATTTCGGAAACATACTTTGGGTAAAAGTTTTTTCAATCAAGCACATTTCAGCGAAGGAAGGTGTCGAAACCCAAATATTGGTATCATCAGCAACCTGAAATTCTTTGAAAAGTTCCCGAGGATTGGCGATCATTTCTTTATCAATGCATCTTACTGTTCCACCGCTTACTAATGCTAAATAAGAATCCATAAATGAAACATCGAAAGAAAAAGGAACCTGATTTAAAAACATTTGATTTGCTTGAATCCGAAACTCGGCCAGTCCCCATTCGACAAAACTAGTCAGGCAACCCAAAGTGAGTTGCACACCTTTAGGCTCTCCAGTACTGCCGGAAGTATACATAATATAATAATTATCATCCAGAGTTACCCGCCGTTCAATGGAAGGCCGTTTTCCGGAAAACTCATTAAAAATAGCTGATAAAGATAAATCGAACTTTTTGCTTTCATCACAAACAATAATTGATTTATCGAAAACCAATTCATCCGGTAAACAGGTAGGCGATATAATTAACTTGCACTTAGAATTGCCAATAATCCTCAAAATACGGTCTATTGGTAATGCTTCATCAATGGGAATATAGGCATGTCCCGATTTAACACATCCAAAAAAAGCGGTCAACATATTGGGTTGTTTATGACCGTAAACAATAACCGGTGAATTATCGTTGGGAATTATAGTAGATATCCAAACAGCCAAAGCATCCGACCTATCCCAAAGCTGGCGGTAAGTTAAAAAATCTTCCCGATGAATGCAGGCCTTTTGTTCCGGTATTTTATCAACCCAATTTGCAATCGTAGTTAATAAGTCCATATTTATTCTCCTTTAAAAGTCTTGATAAATAAATCCACCCGTCGGATTGTTATGAACGCCGTAAATCCATAATAAGGCAAAGAGAATGGCCAAATAGTAGCACGTCTGCACTACCCATTGGATGATTGGCTCATTCCACTTATTGATGATAAAAACGGTCCATTGCTTGATCAAGATAAACCCATCCTTTCCAGCCGATATGTTTGGTATCACGCATAAAGTATTTGTCATATTCATGATCTGAAAAATCAACATACTGAAAACCGGCTTTATGAATGATTTGTTTAACTTGAGTGTAACATTGTTGACGGACTTTTTTGGATAGTCCCTCATAATCGGACCAAAAACCGTTAACCGGATCAATAATAATTAAAGGTTTTAAATTGTAGGTCTTAAATACTTCCAATAATAGCTGAAGCTCATTGAGTTGATTATGATCGAGATATATTTCGTTTTTTGATTGGTTTCGGAAAGAATTTAATTCAGGTTTGATATGTCCATTATAACTACTATCTTCGATACCAAAAGGATTGGTCCGGCATGCTTTCTCACCGTCTTTTTGGGCTTGCAGCATCAGCCGCTGCCAGTCTAAAGAATCCTTATGAATAATTCCAGTAGGTTCCGGATGATGTTCGAGCATCAATTGATAAGCATTGAAACGATCGATTTGTTCCAAGACATCAAGGATGCTGTGGCCCAATGGTTCAATCAAAATATGAATCATTTTATTGGGATGCTTTTTAGATAAGTTGCTAAGGAGGCCTGTTAAAATGGGATCAAACTCAAATTCCCTCGTTTTAAGTAAAGTCTTCGCGATTTTGGCCTTTAGCCTTTGATCAATTTTAGACTTAAAGATAAATTGATAAACATGAAGTGCTGAAAAATCCTTTGTGCTTCGATAAGAATGAGCATGTTTAGTAATATAATATAGTGGTTCGACTAAAAAAACTATTTTCCGGTTGCGAATAGAATTACCAAGATCAACAATTTTTAAAGCGTGATGGATACTGGTAACGCTGTTTTCACCCACTAAATAGGGAATAAACCCCTCTTCTCCCCGAAATATATTGGAAGCATGATAATAAAAATCAGTATGGTCTAAGTTTGATGAGTCGAAGAGATATAAATATTTATTGGTTGACAACGCTTTTTTTTCTAATAAAAGTCCATCATATTTCCGGGAATCAAACGTAGCGGCTATGCTATCTATATTGGTTATTTTTTGAACATAACCATTCACATAAACCATAAAAGCAATCATGAAAATAACAAACAAACCGCCTGCCAAAAAAAGCGGACCAAACTTCGGTTGTTTCATTGCGGGTAATTGGCCTCCAGATAATCAATGATTTTGTTGGGTGTCGCCCAAAGCTCCCGGTCGATTTCTGTAATTGATACACTGATATTTAATTCTTCTTCAAGTGCAACTATAAATTGGACAGTCCCGAAAGAATCTAATAATCCCTTAGTATATAACTCAACGTCAGGATTACTCATTATTTCCTTGGAATCACAAATTCTTGTTAAAATATTTAAGACTTTTTCCCGAGACATCATCATAAGCTCCTCCATTATAAAATTTCCATAAAAGTAAGTTCAAAATAAAATTTAACTATTTTTTATGATACCACCAATAACGCTAAAACGTCTCCCCTTTTTTTTAGTTCCCGGATTTTTTAAAAAATAAATCTAATCGCATTTAGAAAATACCTTTCAATTATAATATAAAAATATTTATAACAAAATAAATTTTTGTTTACAAATTAAAAAAATCATATGAATATTGTATGCGGATTATTTATTACTGAAAGAGACGCATTTAAAACAGGTACAAGTACAGGTACAAGCCGATGTCCATACCAATACCTGAATCGTTGAACCAAAATATGGTCAAAAAGCATAAAAATGAAAGATAATAGAAGCTAGTTTATATAAAACGTATTATTAAGCCGAAAAACAATTCTTATCCTCACTTCCTTTTGTTGAAAAAACAAGCCAAGCTTAATACAATATTTTTATGATTAGCACTCAATAGAAGTGAGTGCTAACAAAATTGTAAGGAGGGATATTATGAATATCAAACCTTTAGGGGAAAAAATCGTCGTCAAAGTATTGGAAAGTGAAGAAAAAACCAAAAGTGGCATTGTCCTGCCGGATACTGCCAAGGAAAAACCGCAAAAAGGTACTGTATTGGCAGTTGGACCGGGAAGAGTCCTCGACAACGGCCAAAAGCTTCCTTTGGAAGTCAAAGTTGGCGATAAAGTCCTGTTTGCCAAATATGGCGGCACCGAAGTCAAACTTGACGAAGAAGAATTCATGATCTTAAAAGAAAATGATATTTTAGCGATTATTACGGACTGAATTTTTTACCGGCTGAGGCAATCCCCTTTTCCGGTTTGTTCCGATAATCGACTTTAATTTTACAATCAGGAGGCTAAAAATATGGCAGGAAAACAGATTTTATTTGATGAACAAGCGCGTCATGCACTGGAACGGGGCGTAAATACCCTGGCTGATGCCGTAAAAATTACCTTGGGCCCTAAGGGACGAAATGTGGTTTTGGAGAAAAAATACGGTTCACCGACCATCACCAATGATGGAGTAACCATTGCCAAAGAAATTGAAGTCAAAGATCCCTTTGAAAACATGGGGGCTCAACTTGCAAAAGAAGTTGCCACCAAAACCAATGATATCGCCGGTGATGGTACCACTACCGCAACTTTGCTGGCTCAAGCCATGGTGCGGGAAGGCCTTAAAAATGTCGCCGCCGGCGCCAATCCTATGGTATTAAAAAAAGGCATCGAGAAAGCTGTCGCTGTCGTGGTTAAGGAAATCAAAAAAGTCAGCAAACCGGTAGATAAAAAAGAATCCATCTCCCAAGTGGCGGCAATTTCAGCCGGTGATGAAGAAATTGGTAAACTAATTGCCGAAGCCATGGAGAAAGTCGGCAAGGATGGCGTGATCAGCGTTGAAGAATCCAAAACCATGGGTACCAATTTGGAAGTTGTCGAAGGAATGCAATTTGACAAAGGTTACGTCTCCCCTTATATGGTTACTGATTCCGAACGAATGGAAGCAGTCCTGGATGAACCCTATATCTTGATTACCGACAAAAAGATTAACCTGATCAAAGACTTGCTCCCTATCTTAGAAAAAGTCATGCAACGGGGCAAACCCCTCTTGATGATCGCCGAAGATGTTGAAGGTGAAGCCCTTGCCACCCTGGTTGTCAATAGGCTGCGTGGTACTTTGAATATCGTAGCGGTAAAAGCTCCGGGATTTGGTGATCGCCGCGAAGCAATGATTTCTGATATCGCCATTGTTACCGGCGGTCAGGTCATTTCAGAAAAAGTGGGCGCCACTTTGGAAAATACAACCCTTGAGATGTTGGGACAAGCCCGTCAGATTAAAGTTACCAAAGATGAGACCACCATTGTCGACGGCAAAGGAAGCAAAGAGGAAATCAAAAACCGCATCAACCAGATTAAGGTTCAAATTGGCGATACTACTTCCGATTATGATCGGGAAAAATTGCAAGAACGGCTTGCCAAATTATCGGGCGGTGTAGCTGTAATCCAAGTTGGAGCTGCCACTGAAACCGAAATGAAAGAGAAAAAGTTCCGGATCGAAGATGCTCTTTCGGCAACCCGGGCCGCTGTTGAAGAAGGGGTTGTTCCCGGCGGCGGTGTTACTTTATTACAGATTGCTCCCGCTCTTGACAAAATCAAAGAAAGCGGCGATGTGGCAACCGGTATCTCCATTGTCCGGAAGGCACTCACCGAACCCATTAAACAAATTGCCCAAAACGCCGGCGTTGAAGGTTCGATTGTAGTGGAGAAAGTTTCTTCATTGCCTGCAGGACAAGGCTATAATGCACTTACCGGTGAGTATGTGGATATGGCAAAAGCCGGTATCATTGATCCTGCCAAAGTTACCCGCGGTGCTCTGCAAAATGCGGCCAGTATCGCTGCCATGGTACTCACCACGGAATG
>DNPQ01000148.1 GCA_003501335.1 Bacillota bacterium | reverse complement strand
TTAAACGTACCTAGCCTACCACCGGAAAATTGCCGGTGGTAGGCTAATTATGGTCTATTTGATTTTTTAGCGCATTCCCTATTCTGTAGGCGCTTTAAAATATCAGGGGGAAAAACTTTCGCAGTTTCATATTGATTATTTTTAGTTTTCTTCCAATATCAACGGCTGCAGATCGGGTTTGCCGTCTTTACGGTAATAAATCGTAAACTGATAAGTTTTTAAATCACATTTCATGATTGCTTCATATGCACCCTGTGTTCTCGAAACCTCCAGAATATTACTCTCCGGACAGTTAACCTTAATTTCTCCGCCAAACGCAGGGTATTCGTTTCGAAAACGCATCAAGGCAATTAGCTTTCCGACTAACGGTGTTTTACAGCATTGGTCAATCTCAGATAATGAATAATTATGGCGGTTAATTGCGCGGTGATCGGGATTTGCCATCAACGCCTCAATGTCGTTTTCACCCGCCAACATGCCAACATAATAAACCTGTGGTATACCCGGGGCAAAAAACTGAATTGCCCTTGCCAGAAGATACGCGCTGCTATTTTCATGTAACAGGGAATAATATGTGCCATAAAGCTGATAAGATCTAAAAAACCGCTTTTTTTCAGGATTCAGCGGCTTATATGCATAGGAGAGGCGGTCCTCTATTTTTTCAATGACTGCCTGAGCCTGCTGATTATCCACCCAATCGAAAGCATCAAAAACACCAACGCCGTCATGGGTATCCAAAACGGTAAACTGATTCCGGGGACATATTTGAAGCCAATGGGCCAGTTTTTCTGCATTTTGTGTGTATAGTGTATGTAACATCAACAATGGCAATACAAAATCATAGCTCCAAATTCCTCGCTCAGCGAATTTAAGGGATGTCTGCCAGACATCATGGACTTCCGGCAGCACGAGCATGCCTTTCCTTTCCAGCGTATCGCGTAAATCAGTAATCAGATCCCATATCTCCGGCTCTACAAAAAAGCAATTGGTTCCTTTACGTTTTGTAATATAACCATAGGCATCCAACCTCACTATAGAAATCCCTTTTGAAGACAGCCATCTTAAATTTTCTTTTAGATATTTCACGGTGACAGTCTGGGCCGTATCAATATCAAGCTGTTCATCCGTAAAAGAACACCATAATTTGCGAGTCTCTCCGTCCGAAAAAGTCACCTGTTGATAGGGTTCTCCGTCTTTGCGGCGGTAAAGCAATTGCAAGTCCTCCGGTGTCGGCCGCCCTTCACCCCAAAATGTATCATACCGTAAAAACATGTTGGCATAAGGGGAGGCGTCTTTCTTTTCCAAATAATCCTGAAACTCTACGCAACGGCGGGATACATGATTTACCATCATGTCACACATCAAATAATGATCATGCGCCAGCTCCTCCACTTCTTGCCATGTTCCAAAGCCGGAGTCCACTTCACGGTAGGTAATGGGAGAAAATCCACGGTCACCGCTGGAAGGAAAAAATGGCAGGATGTGAATCCCTCCGATAGCTCCTTTAAAATGTTGCTGCAAAGCAATTTTTAATGTTGATAAATTACCACCCATGCTGTCAGGATAGGTAATGAGCATGATTTTATTTGTAATCGATCCCAAGTTAGAGATTCTCTCCTTTTCACTTAATTGCACCATCCATTACACCTGCAATGATATATTTTTGTAAAAACAAATAAATTACGATAACAGGTAGCACACTCATAATCAACGCGGCCATCGCTAAACCAAGCTCAGCAGTATATTCCCCGAAAAAATAAAAAGTGGAAAGCGGAATCGTCCGTGTTTTTTCTTGGATCAGCACCAAGGAAGGCAGTAAGAAATCATTCCAAATCCATAGAATATTGATGATTAAGATGGTTACCGAAATCGGTTTCAAATTCGGGAACACCACGCGCCAAAAACACGAAAAATTCGAGCAACCGTCAATCATAGCCGCCTCTTCCATCTCCTTGGATATTCCCTTAATAAACCCATGATACATAAAGGTTGTCATGGGCATACCAAAACCAAGGTAAAAAAATACCATAGCGGTTCTACTGTTCATCATCCCCAATTTCCCGAATATTGAGACAAAAGGAATCATCAGTGACTGGAACGGGATAATCATTGCGCAGATCAACATGAAAAATATAAGTTTATTGATCTTCCAATTCCAGCGCACCAGCATATAAGCTAACATGGCACTAAACAGGATCAGAACAATTTGCGACAATCCCGTGATATAAATTGTATTTCCCAATACGGCCTGATAATCCATGGTTTTCCAGGCCGTTACAAAATTATCCAAAGACAAGGAACAAGGAAGAGAGAGTGGATTTTGGATGATTTCCATACGGGATTTAAATGCATTGATGAGAATCAGCGCAAAAGGAAAGAGCATCATTACCAAGAAAAATAAAGCCAAAAATATTTTTAAAAAGCTGGCGATCCTGGTCATCCTTTTTCTTTCACTCATAGAGATTCCACTTCCTTGCTCTTTAGTATATAGACCTGCAACATGGCAATGACGGCGACTATTGCAAACAATATAAACGCTTTGGCTTGACCGGGGCCAAGATTTTGATTCACAAACGCGTCGTTGTAAACATGCATGGCAATCAACTGGGTTGAGTTATAGGGTCCCCCTTTGGTAAGCGAAAGGTTGACGTCATATACCATAAAAGCGCGGCGAAGGGTCAAAAACAAAGTAATGGTAAATGCCGGCACCATGAGGGGCAGTTTGAGTTTCAAAAGTCTTTGCCAATTAGACGCCCCATCGATTTGGGAAGCTTCTATCAAACTTTGATCAATTCCCATCAAACCTGCAACATAAATCAGCATCATATACCCTGCATTTTGCCATACGCTGACTATAATTAAGGTCCAAAGCGCAGTTTGAGGTTGGGTAAGCCAATTCTCGGCCAACAAACTGATACCCAGTGCCTGTCCAGCAAAAACAAATACCCTGGTGAAAATGAATTGCCAGATAAACCCTAAAATGACTCCCCCGATCAAGTTAGGCGTAAAATATCCCATGCGGCATAAATTTTGCCCTTTAAAGCCGCTAGTGACCAGAGAAGCAAGAAAAAAAGCCAGCACATTCGTCAGAATAGTCACAAAGGCTACATAAATCACTGTCAATTTCATCGAAGCCCAAAAATCCGAATCATGGATTGCGACGGCATAATTGTGTAAACCCGTAAATTTGATGCTGTCTAAAACACCATTCCAGTTTGTAAGGGACAATAAAAGTCCGGATATAAATGGAATCATTACAACGATGACGAATGCAAGCAACGGTAATAAACCAAACAAGGCAAATACCCCAAACGATTTTTGCTTTGTTTTCTCCTTATGCATTATAAATATCCATCCCCCTATAATTTTTGATTTTCTTCCCCTATCGACTCAAGCTTAAAACTCAATATTTGTTACACGAAA
Organism: Bacillota bacterium; assembly: GCA_003501335.1. Classification (GTDB taxonomy): domain Bacteria; phylum Bacillota; class UBA4882; order UBA8346; family UBA8346; genus UBA8346. The sequence continues at coordinate 3,646 of DNPQ01000148.1, read as the reverse complement.
GCTCCCTTTACAAATAAGAGGTGGATTGGATATCCACCTCTTAAACGGCCTTTGGATCTTATTTTGAGGACATCTCCAGCCAGTATTTTTTAAAAGAATCGGCAACATCCTTCCGGGTGCATACACCGCCCAAATATCGCTGCATGACAGCTCCAAATTGGCCCGTAATGCCGGCTGGGAAATAATCGCTCATCCTTTCCAGCGTTTTCCCTTTTTTCATGTAGGAAACGATTTCTTGGGCCAGCGGATTGCTGGGATGAACACTGAATCCTTTGTAAACCGGGGTAAAGACCAAAGTATCGATATAAGATTTCTGACCCTTCGAGGTTGTCAGCAGCCAATTGAAAAAGTCAACTGCGGCAGCTTGTTGGCTTTTGCTGGACTGTACGCCGTCGATTGCGAAAAAGGAATGCGTAAGCGTAATTTCGCTGTTGCCATAGTCACCCGGGTTATCGCTAATCGGATAGGGCATAATCCCTACCTTGGCATCCGGATTCATCGCTATGATGTTAGGATATACATAATTGCCAATCACCCAAAAGGCCACTTTGTTCTTGGCCATAGCCAGTTGATCGTCTTCATAAGTGTTTCCTAACGGCGACCCTTTGTGCATGTTATAACTCATGAGGAGATCAAATGTATCCATCCAACCGTTAAACGTATTATTGTGCATAAAATCGAACTTGCCCTTAGCACACTCTCCGAGGATTCTTTGCCGTTCGTCATAATCCTTGCTCATATCTGCGTATAAAATTGATGTCATATGGGATCCAAGCAGCCAATCAATATTGGTAAGCTGTACCGGCGCATATTTCGTTTTAGAGATCTTTTGGAGAAGCTCTCGTAAATCTTTCCGGGATTTGATGGAAGCCGGATCAAATTTATGTCCCGTAGCCGCCTCAATGACTGTTTTGTTATACATTATCCCGATGTCTTCAGCAGTCGTCGGCACGGCATAGATTTTACCATTAATGGTTGTACGCCGGAGGGACCAATCATAGGCAGCTTTCGCAAACTTCGTATTGGTTACATTAAGAAATTTATCTTTAAAAGCTGTAAACTCGGGGCCACCTACCATTGTAATCGTAGGGGCGTTACCGGAAGCATACAGAGAAGTGAGTTTTTCGTAAATAGTCTGCCCAGAAAGGGGAATCGTTGAAATCGTCACATTCGGATGGGTAGCGGTATACGCGTCAAAAGTTTTTCGAAACTGCGTTACAATTTCGGGTTTTGTAACTAAAAAGCTGATTTCTACTTTTGCGGGAGCCCCATTGGCAACCACAGACATTACTAAAAAAGCCATAAGCATGATCACACCGACAAACTTTTTCATAAAAATACCCTCCTTAAATTTATTGCAGCCGGATCTCCATCCAACATCCATGTCTATACTGTATCAAATTCCAATTTTAAATAAACATATTTTGTTGCTGGAAATGTTGCAAATATTGCTATGATCTCCTGGCTAATGGGTATCCTCATCTCCTAGTTTACCTATCTTACCTGATAAGTTATTGCTCTTTAAGATTTTACAATATTCTCTCGGCGTCATTTTATACACCGAACGGAAAGCTTTTAAAAAATTCGAATAATCTCCAAAGCCGCAAAGCTTATATACATCGGAAACAGCGACATTCCGCAATAATAATTCACGGGCCTTCATTAATCGTTTCTTTCTACAGTAATCCAGAATTGTCAGCCCGGTATGTTTTTTAAACCTTCGCGATAGATAAAATTTGCTTAAAAAAAATTGTTGCGATAATTTATCCAATGACAGAGGATCGGTATATTGATGGTCAATATATTCCATAACCATTTGAACCACCGTATCGTTTCGGATACTATTTTCATGTACTACATATTCCTGCCCATTATAACGGTTCAATAATATCAGTATTTCGTGTAAATAAGCATTCACCAAAAAACTACTACCCTTCTCCGGGTTGATATATTCACGATGCAACTTTTGCAATGTGGCAAACATATCCTGCCGTAATCTTTCCGGAAGCCGTATAACATCCTTCTTATCGGGGGATTCAAAAAGGCTGATGAAATCCAACCCCGACAGTTGTAAGCTGGAAACACAGTCTCTGGTCATCCATATTACATAACGTACATAGATGTTTGTCATATCTTCTATTATGGCACGATGCAGTTGCTGTTGATTGATTAAAACGATATCTCCGGTTTGTAGGTTGTAAATTTTATTGTTAATCATATAGCTCGTTTTTCCCTGAACATGAAAATATAGCTCATAAAAGTCATGGTAATGCAATGGATGATCGATATGGGGAATATTGTTCTTATAGTAAATCTCGTATTGGGGGGAGTTCATAGTATCTTTCGGCACAATTGTATTCATCATAGGCTTCCTTTTTTGTGGCGCGGTCCGTTGAATAATTTCTCACAAGTCGTTTCAGGTATAAGCTTTACCGATGTTCGACACGGTATTCTTATTTACCTGCTTTGCCTGCAGTTGCCTGGTCATCCGGCCGAAACTCTCATACTAACGGATGAAGAAGTCGAGCAATCCAATTTATCCGTCAATCATCTTTGAATCTTACATCTGAACAATATAAACGAAAGTTGGAACCAATTAAAATTTCTGTAAAGTTCGTTGAGGAAATGGAAAAAAGTATATAATCAAGCTATGGAGGTAGATTTATGTTAGAAAACAAGATTTCAGATATAAGATTCGATGAGGATAACTATATTCAGAATATGAATTTTAAAAATGAAGTTCTCACGGATGTTAATATCTCAAAGATTGAATTTGAATCGGTACAGTTTGTTAAATGTCAATTTATTAATTGCAATTTTTCAAAAGCCAGCTTTTATCATGTAATTTTTGAGAGTTGTCTTTTTTCAAGCTGCATCTTTATAGAAAGCTCTTGGAAAAAATCTAATATTCTAGAATGTAAAGGGGATGGAAGCAACTTCACTCAAAGCTATTTTAAAGAGGCAGTCTTCGCAAATAGTTCATTTTGTTACGTAAATTGTGCAAATTCAATATGGGATGGCTGTACGATAAGTGATAGTAATTTTAAAGAAGCGTCGCTATCAGAGGTAAAGTTCCAAAAACTCAAGCTAAAAGCAGTTAATCTTCAGGGCGTGGATTTTTTTAAAACTCCACTGAAAGGAATTGATTTATCTGATTGCACAATCAACGGCATTATGGCATCCGATACCTGCAGTGAACTTAAGGGTGCAAAGATCAATGCCATACAAGCTGTTGAAATCGTACAGATTTTAGGAGTAAAGATTATTTGAGTTATTGCCTAAATATAGATTTTGCAGGTTACCATTGCCGAATTGCTTATAGAATTGAGGTATGTTGGCGAAAATGGACACTAACGTAAAAAAGCAAAAATGTTTTTTACCCTCGACAGATAGCAAAGACCGGGTCAAGAGTTCAAGACCGTTAATATATTTTATTTAAAATAATTTAGTGAACGTCTATTATTGTTTATTAATATAATATTATGATTTAGTTGAAAATATTAAGCCGTATCTTTATATTTTTAAAAACCCATTCTTTCCAAAAAAAGATAGTGTCCCTATATAATGGCTAAAATTGGTCATATATGGCCTCAATCTAATTTACCATCCCATCCATTATTAATAGTCAAAAAAACTTCAAAAAAAG
>DNPQ01000286.1 GCA_003501335.1 Bacillota bacterium | reverse complement strand
TTTTAAAATGATGAACCGGATTCATGTCAAAGTCAGGGTTTAATGAGAAGTTTTTAGCTAAAAGCGGAGGGGTGAAGATGGAACCTAATGTGTTAGCTGAGTTGATAAAAAAAGATCGTTCGGAACGGACATATCGGCATTATGAAGGGAATTTTTTAGATTATTTGGAGATGGTGAGGGAAAATCCGGAAATTGTGCAACTGGCACACCAGCGGCTTTACCAGTTAATCACCAGCCCGGGTGTGGAAGTTATTAAAACTGAGGAAAATCCTAGACTCCGAAGAATTTATGGTAACGATATCCTTAAGAAATACCGGTTTTTCGATGACTTTTTTGGAATTGACCGTACCATCATGAAAATTGTCCGTTTTCTTCATGCGGCCTCCATGAAAGGCGAAGAATCCCGTCAAGTTCTTTATCTTGAGGGGCCGGTGGGAGCCGGGAAATCATCCATTATGGAACAGCTTAAACGGGCTTTGGAATCGGCGCCGCCGGTTTATGTGATCAAAGGTTGCCCCATGCGGGAAGAACCTTTGCATTTGCTACCTAAGCATTTGCGGGCCGATTTTAGGGAAATTTTAAAAGTCGACATCGAAGGGGATCTTTGTCCGGTGTGCCGTTATCGTTTAAAAAATGAGTTTAACGGTGAATATGAAAAAATGCCGGTGGAAACAGCGGAGTTTTCAATCCGTTCCCGGAAAGGAATAGGAGTGGTAGCGCCGGTTGACCCCAATAACCAGGATACTTCGGTATTAATTGGATCGGTGGATATTTCCAAGATGGACCTTTACTCCGAAGATGATCCGCGGGTGTTATCTCTCAATGGGGCTTTTAACGTAGGGAACCGCGGTCTGGTTGAGTTTATCGAGGTATTTAAGAATGAGATTGAATATTTGCATACGATGATTACCGCCACCCAGGAAAAGTCTATTCCCTCACCGGGCAAAGGCTCGATGATTTATTTCGACGGGGTTATTTTGGCTCATTCCAATGAAGCAGAGTGGAATAAATTTAAATCCGACCATACTAATGAAGCCATTTTGGACCGGATTGTCAAGATCGAAGTTCCTTATTGTCTGGAACTTGGAGAAGAGATCAAGATTTATCAAAAAATCCTGCGCCAAAGCAATTTCAAGGCCCATATTGCGCCCCATACCATTGAAATTGCCTCGATGTTTGCGATTCTGACCAGGCTGGCGCCTTCGGCAAAAGTTGATCCCCTGACGAAGCTCAAAATTTATAATGGGGAAGAAATTTTGGAACAAGGGAGCACCAAAAAAGTCGATATTGTGGAATTGCGTGAGGAAGCGGCTATTAAGGAAGGTATGAGCGGTATTTCAACCCGTTTTATCATGAAAAGTCTGGATATTGCTTTATCAGAATCGGAGAATGATTGTATCAATCCTCTTTCGGTGCTTGATACCATGATTAAAGCAGTTAAAGAACTATCACTACCGGAAGATGACCGTAAGCACTATCTGGGATTTTTACAGAATATTTTGCGTAAGGAATATCATAAGATCTTGGAATTAGAGGTTACCAAGGCTTTTATTCATGGGTACCGGGAGCAGGCCCAGGATTTATTCAACAATTATCTTGACCATGCCGAAGCCTACGCCAACCGGACCAAGCTGAAGGATAAGAATACCGGTGAAGAACTTGAACCGGATGAGAAATTTTTACAGTCGATTGAGGAACAAATCGGTGTTACCGGAACCGCCGCCAAAGGCTTCCGGCAGGATGTGACGGCTTATATGTTTTTTGTGCTGCGGAACGGCGGCAGCCTTGATTATAATAGCTATGAGCCTCTTAAGGCGGCGATTGAAAAAAAACTGACCGTTTCGGTAAAAGAGTTGTCCAGAGTGATTACCCAGTCCAAAGTCAGGGATAAAGAACAAAATGAAAAATATAACGCCATGGTCTCTGAAATGAAAAAGAACGGTTATTGTGATCATTGCTGCAATGTGGTTCTTAAATATGCGGCCAATAATTTATGGAAAGACTGACTATACCAAGTTACATTTTGATTGATGACTGCCTTTTTGAATGCAACTTGGTATGAGAAATCGGGAAGCGGGGTGTTTGATGATGGCTGTTTTTCGGGAATCTTCCGGGGATTCGGGGCGGGCCAGCGAAGATCGCCGCAGGCACCGCCAATTGGTTGAACAGTCGATCAAGAAAAACATCGGTCAAATTATCGCCGAAGAAAGCATTATCGGTCAAAGCGGTCAAAAGAAAATTAAGATACCTATCAAAAGTCTTAAAGAATACCAGTTTATTTATGGTAAGAATCAACCGGGGGTAGGAAGCGGTTCCGGAAAGGAAGAACGCGGTGATGTTTTCCGCCAGGGTAAAGCCGATAATTCGGGAACAGGCCAAGGCGGCCAGGGGGCCGGCAGTGATCCCGGCGAAGACATCTATGAGACTGAAATTACCCTGGAAGAGATTATTAGTTATTTGTTTGATGATTTGAATCTTCCCTTTATGGAAAGAAAAAATTTGGCTGAGATTGAGACCATAACCAAGCAGAAATGGAGCGGCTATCAGCATAAAGGGATCCCGCCGCGGCTTGCCAAAAAAAAGGCGGTTATCGAAAAAATCAAGCGACGCCAGGGAACGAAACGAAACGAGAATGAAGGGAATCCATCTAATGATGGCTTTTTGGAGGAAGAGCGTTTTCCGTTCCGGGAAGAAGATCTTCGCTATCACCGGATCCGGGAGGAGAGGACTCCAGAGTCCAATGCAGTGGTCATTTGCATCATGGACACATCCGGTTCGATGGATCAAACCAAGAAATATTTGGCCCGCAGTTTTTATTTTTTACTATATCAGTTCATCCGGCTGAAGTATTACCAAGTTGAACTGGTGTTTATTGCCCACACGACCCAGGCGGCCGAAGTAACGGAAGACGAATTCTTCCATAAAGGGGAATCGGGCGGAACCTATATCAGTAGCGGTTATGAGAAGGCTTTACAGGTTATTGAGGAACGGTATCCTCCGGTCCGTTGGAATGTTTATGCTTTTCATTGCAGTGACGGTGACAATTGGGATGAGGATAATGCCAAAGCCGTTACCTTGGCCCGCAAATTATGTGAGGTCTGTAACCTTTTTGGCTATGGTGAAATCATGACCGGTTATAGCACCATGAAGAGACTATATCAGGAGCAAATTGATGCTGCCAATTTTTCGTTAGTTTCTATTTCCGGGCGTGAAGATATCTGGCCGGCCCTGCGGGACATGTTGGCCCAAGAGAAAGAATAAGGAGAGACCATGGGTGAATTTACCATTGCCGAACTGGAAAAATGGAATGAACGGATCGA
>DNPQ01000465.1 GCA_003501335.1 Bacillota bacterium | reverse complement strand
TCGCAGATATTTTGGGATCGACCAATTATTATCGCCCAAAACGGCCAAAGAGATTTGGGAGAAGTGCAATCAATTATTGCAACAAGATGATTTTACGGCTCAAGGTCTAATCACCCGTTCCAATGTCAAAGCTGTCTGCACCACCGATGATCCGGCCGATTCCCTTGAGTATCATAAGGCTTTAGCGAATAATAAAAACTTCAAAGTGAAAGTGGTACCGGCGCTCAGACCCGATAAAGGTGTCCACATTGAAAGAGCTGATTTTGGTCCCTGGATTACCAAACTCGGTGAAACAGTTCACTCCAAAATTTCTACGATGGATGATTTAAAAAATGCTCTTCGTAAGAGGTTAGAGTTTTTCCATCAAGCTGGATGCCGGTTATCCGATCATGCTTTGGACCCCATTCGTTATCAAGAAGCAACCGATGGGGAAGTCAATTTAATTCTCAAAAAAGCCATTAATCATGAAAGTTTATCCCGGATCGAAATTGAAAAATATCAAACCAGTATTTTACTTTTTTTAGCTAAGGAATACGCTCGGCTTCATTGGACGATGCAGCTTCATATGGGGACTATCCGTAACAATAGCGGGAGGATGATGAAGCTCATCGGACCTGATACCGGCTTTGACGCCATTGGCGATGAAATCTATGCCAAAGATTTGGCCAATTTTTTAAATGCCCTGGATGAAACCGATGAATTGCCAAAAACCATTCTTTACTGTATCAATCCCCGTGATAATGAAATCATTGGGACGATTATTGGATGTTTCCAAGGCAGCGAAGTTCCCGGCAAGATTCAATTCGGTTCCGGCTGGTGGTTTAATGATCAAAAAGATGGAATGGTCCGCCAAATGACCGCTTTGGCTAATTTAGGACTGTTATCCCGTTTTGTGGGGATGGTAACGGATTCTCGTAGTTTTCTTTCATATACCAGACACGAATATTTCCGGAGAATTCTTTGCAATCTCTTGGGAGAATGGGTCGAAAATGGAGAAATACCCAATGACCTTCCCTTGCTTGGAAAGATGGTTCAAGACATCAGCTTCAACAATGCCAAGAACTATTTCACAGGAATAATTGAATAATCGCAAAGCAAATTTTTAGAAGAATAGGAGCTACCATCATGAAGAATATAAAGGATGTAAAAAAGAAAATTCATGGAGGATTACCCGAAAAGGTTCTACAAATCGGTGAGGGCAATTTTCTGCGGGCGTTTGCGGATTGGATGATCGATCATACCAATAGCGCCGGTTGCTTTAACGGCAGCGTAGTTTTATGTCAACCCATCCAGATGGGGATGGCGGAACAAATTAATGCCCAAAACGGTATCTATACAGTGATGATGCGTGGAGTGGAAAATAATCAAGTCGTGGAAAGGATCGAGGAGGTTACCTCCATTTCACGCTGTATTAATCCTTATTCCGATTATGAGTCACTGGTTGCAATCGCTAAAAGTCCGGATTTGAAAGTCATTATCAGTAATACCACAGAAGCCGGTATTGCTTATCACGCAGGTGACAAACTTACTGATAAACCGCCGGTAAGTTATCCCGCTAAAATGACAGTGCTTTTATACGAGCGATTCAAAAAGTTGAATGGGCAAGCGGACAAAGGATTACTGATTTTACCGGTTGAATTGATTGAACGGAACGGTGACAATCTGAAACGGTATGTGTTGCAATATGCCGCAGAATGGGGACTGGAAACAGCATTTACAGAATGGCTGGAAAATGCCAACTGTTTTGCCAACACTCTGGTGGATCGGATAGTTACCGGTTATCCGCGGGATGAAATCAAAGAAATTCGGGAATCTTTGGGTTATGAGGATAATATTCTGGTTACCTGTGAACCTTTCAACCTTTGGGTGATTGAGGCTCCCCAAAAATGGGCGAACGTCATTCCTTTAAAAGGAGATAACGTTCATGTTATTTGGACTTCGGATATGACCCCATACCGTACCCGTAAGGTGCGTATATTGAATGGCGCTCATACAGTAAGCGTGCTGGCGGCATATTTGGCCGGTCATGATATTGTCCTTTCGATGATGAAAGATAAAGTTTTTGAACAATATTTAAGAAAATGCATTTGGAATGAAATCATTCCTACCATTCCTCTTCCTAAAAAAGAGATGGATGAATTTGCCAACGCGGTTTTTGAGCGTTTTTCCAACCCCTTTATCAAACACCGGCTGCTTGATATCAGCCTTAACTCGGTATCGAAATATAAAGCGCGTTGTTTACCGTCATTATTAGATAATATCAATAAATCGCACAAGCTGCCGCCGATATTGCCTTTTGGACTCGCTGCCCTCATAGCTTTTTACAAGGGTACGATGCAAGATGGTAAGTATATCGGGACTCGCGGTGACAATACTTATGAAATCCGGGATAATGCTGATATCCTTACATTCTTTGCCAAAGCTTGGCAACATCCGGAAGATATCGTGGAAAAGGTCCTTTCCAATGTAGATTTTTGGGGCCAGGATTTGACGAAAATCAGTGGTCTTAAGAAACTCGTCGATGAAGATCTTGGGACAATCATTCGTGATGGAGCGGCTACGGCTGTTAAAAATCTAGTGGAGAGCCTCTAAAATGGAAAGATTTATTAAAATTTCTCCAAAGGATAATGTGGCAGTGGCGACCGAGGCAACCGAAACGATTCCTTTCGGTCATAAGAAAGCTCTTTGCGACATTAAGGCCGGCGAAAATATTATTAAATATGGTTATCCAATCGGTCATGCCACGAGTGACATTAAGACCGGCAGTCATATCCATACGCAAAACCTGAAAACCAATCTTTCCGGAGTTGTTGAATACGCATACCGGGAAAATAAAACCTCTGATCTAAAAAAACCGGCGGCAACTTTTAATGGTTACCTGCGGAAAGACGGCAAAGTTGGAATCCGCAATGAAATATGGATTATTCCAACCGTGGGTTGTGTGAATAAGACGGCTGAATTGATTCAAAAAGAAGCCCAGCAAAAGTATGGCCATTTATGTGACGGGATTTTTTGTTTCACACACCCCTATGGTTGCTCTCAAATGGGCGAAGATCAAATCTACACTCAAAAAATATTAGCTGGGCTCGTGAATCATCCAAACACTGGGGGAGTACTCGTACTGGGACTGGGCTGTGAAAATAATAATGTCGATGTTTTTCGGCCCATTTTGGGCACCTATGATCAGGACCGGGTCAAGTTTTTAGTAACCCAAAGCGTCCAGGATGAAATCGGGGAAGCTATGACCATCATTGGTGGGTTAGCCGGGCAGGTTTCCAAGGAAAAACGGCAACCCATAAGTGCTGAAAAGTTGATCATCGGGTTCAAATGCGGTGGTTCGGATGCTTTTTCCGGTATTACAGCCAATCCGCTCTGCGGGAGAATTACTGATGAAATAACCGCTCAGGGTGGAAGCGCAATTTTAACGGAAGTGCCGGAGATGTTCGGCGCTGAAACAATTTTGATGGATAGAGCCGCCGATGCTCAAACTTTTGACGAAATTGTCGCTATGATCAATGGCTTCAAGGATTATTACACAGCTCATCATCAGGTCATCTATGAAAACCCTTCACCGGGAAATAAAGCCGGAGGTATCTCCACCCTTGAAGAGAAGTCCCTTGGCTGTATTCAAAAAGGCGGACGGGCTAAAGTAAATGCAGTTTTGAAATACGGCGATACTTGCCGGAAGAGAGGACTTAATCTTCTTACCGGACCGGGGAATGATATCGTTTCATGCACCAATATGACAGCAGCCGGCGTTCATATGATTTTATTTACAACCGGACGGGGAACACCTTTGGGTGCGCCTGTTCCAACTATTAAAATTGCTTCGAATTCAGGGTTGGCTGCGCGTAAGTCAAACTGGATTGATTATAATGCAGGAAAAATTCTTGAAAGCACGAATATCGAAGAGAGCGCCAAAGAATTATGGCAATTGATTCTTAATGTAGCCTCGGGCATAAAAACCAAGAATGAGGAACATGGATATCGAGAGATTGCGATTTTTAAAGATGGCGTGACTCTATAATTTTGGAACAGGAGGGTATTTCATTGAGTTTAAATTTGCAATTAAAAGAAAAAAGTTTTTATGACGCAATTTCATTGGGAGAAATTATGCTGCGGCTTGACCCGGGTGACGGACGAATCCGCACAGCCCGCCAATTTAGGGCTTGGGAAGGCGGCGGTGAATATAATGTAGTCCGGGGTTTGCGCAAATGTTTCGGACTTAAAACCGCAGCTGTTACCGCACTTGCCGACAACGAAATCGGCCGTTTGGTGGAAGATTTCATGATGCAAGGCGGCGTTGATACTTCTCTGATTCACTGGGTTCCTTATGATGGTATCGGAAGAACGGTCCGTAATGGATTGAACTTTACGGAGCGGGGCTTTGGAATTCGCGGTGCCGTCGGTGTCTCAGACCGTGGGAATACGGCTATATCTCAATTGAAAACAGGAGATATTGATTGGGATCATATTTTTGGAACTTTAGGAGTCCGTTGGCTACATACCGGAGGGATCTTCGCAGCATTATCGGAAACTACAGCCCAGGTTGTTATTGAGGCTGTGAAGGCCGCTAAAAAGCACGGTACGATTGTATCTTATGATTTAAATTACCGTCCTTCCATGTGGAAGAGTATTGGCGGTAAAGAAAAGGCGCAGGAAGTCAATAAGACGATTGCCAAATATATTGACGTAATGATCGGCAACGAAGAGGACTTCACCGCTAGCCTTGGCTTTGAGGTGGAAGGAAACGATGCGAACCTGAAGGCCTTAAATATGGATGGGTATAAGAAAATGCTTGGGAATGTGACCAAAGTTTACCCCAATTTTAAAGTGATCGCTACCACCCTGCGGACAGTCAAAACTGCAACTGTAAATGATTGGAAAGCCATGGTCTATGCGGACGGAAACATCTATTTTTCCAACGAGTATCCGAACCTGGAAATCTATGACCGGGTTGGTGGAGGAGATAGTTTTGCCTCCGGTCTGATTTACGGATTAATGACTTACGACGATGCTCAGAAGGCTGTTAATTATGGAGCTGCTCATGGCGCCCTTGCAATGACGACTCCCGGAGATACCTCGATGGCAACCAAAAATGAAGTTGAGGCGCTCATTAAAGGAGCAGGCGCCAGAGTGCAAAGATAATTTGATAGTTATAAAAGGTGTATGGAAACATAATTTTATCATGAATAAATGAGGTGCAAAGATGAAAAAAGAGCAGGTATTATCAAAAATTAAAGAGGACGGCACTGTAGCTGTGGTGCGGGCTGACTCCAGCGATCAAGCTAAACGGATCGCCGATGCCTCTATTGATGCTGTAGCTGCGGACATG
>DNPQ01000612.1 GCA_003501335.1 Bacillota bacterium | reverse complement strand
CCCAGCTTAAGCAAGTTTGCCGGGATAATCAATTGGCGGGTTTACCGGGTTTTGGGGTCAAGACTCAGGAGAAGATTTATGCCGGGATTCAGTTTATCGAGGAACATCAACATGATTTCTTGCTTATAGAAGCTTTACCGTTGGCCGTGGATTTGCGAAATCTTTTAGCCGGGCATCCGTCCGTCCAAAAGGCAGAACTGGCGGGAAGCATCCGCCGTTGCAAGGAAATGGTGCATGATTTGGATTTTGTTGCCGCTAGCGTTCAACCAACTGAAGTAGCAGACTATTTTACCGCATTACCCGTGATCAGTGATGTTACTTCCAGCGGTGAGACAAAAATATCGGTGGTCTTAGCATCAGGAATTGCCGCCGATCTCAGGATTGTTAAACCTGAAGAGTTTCCCCATGCCCTTCAGCATTTCAGCGGCAGCAAAGAACATAATACCAAATTACGGCATCTTGCCAAGGAGCAAGGCTATAAAGTCAATGAATACGGCCTTTTTAAAAATGAAACAACCGAAGTGGAGTATTGCCTGGATGAAGCCGGTATTTATCAAAAATTAAGCCTGGCCTATATCCCACCGGAGCTGCGGGAAGATCTTGGGGAAATCGAAGCGGCCGGGACAGGAACCTTGCCGGTTTTGATTAAACGTCAGGATTTACAGGGAGTTTTTCATGTTCATACCACCTATAGCGATGGGTCCGCCACACTGCGGGAGATGATCATGGAGGCCGTGAAAGAAGGGTTTACTTATATCGGTATTTCCGACCACAGCCAAGTTGCCGCTTATGCCCATGGCCTTCGGCTTGAAAAGCTGGAGCAACAGTGGAGGGAAATCGACCAATTACAGCAGGAGTTTCCGGATTGTAAGATTTTTAAGGGAATCGAAGCCGACATATTACCATCCGGAGAACTGGATTATGGAGCGGATATTTTGGCTCAATTTGATTTTGTAATCGGCTCCATTCATTCCGGGTTCCAGATGGGGCGTTCCGAAATGACCGGCCGGATCCTGAAAGCGATGGATAATCCCTTTTTGACCATGTTGGGACACCCTACGGGCCGAATTCTGGGAGAGCGACCCGGTTATGAAGTGGACTTAGATGCCGTGATATCTAAAGCCGCCCGGCAGAATGAAGTTATTGAATTCAATTCCAATCCTTATCGGCTTGATTTGGATTGGCGGTGGTGTAAAAAAGCCAAGGAAGCGGGCGTACTCATCGCTGTGAATCCCGATGCCCACAGCAGCCAGGAATTGAAGACAGTTGATAGCGGGCTTACAGTCGCCCGGAAGGGCTGGCTGACAGCCCGGGATGTTTTCAACGCCAAAAGCAGAACCGCGATGGAAGCGTTTATTTTGGAGCAAAAGCAAAAAAGAAAGGAAGCCTAAAATTTCGCTTCCCAAGGAATGATGCCGTAAAATTATCACTGAATGAAGAAAAGGAAAATCACCATGCCCATTATTGAGCCTTCAATTCGCCCCCCGGCAGAGGCTAATAGCTTTTTGCTGCAAGTCACAACCGGCTGTTCCTCCAATATTTGCACTTTTTGCGGCGCCTATAAAGGAAAACCCTTTCGGGTGAAAAGCGTAGAGGAAATTGACCAAGATATTAAAATGGGGGCTGCCTTATCTCCGTTAACGCGGCGGGCTTTCTTGATGGACGGAGATGCCCTGGCGCTTGATAATCAAAGATTAATCCCGGTATTACAAAAAATAAAGGTTTTTTTTCCGAAAATGAGCCGGATCGCCAGTTATGCCAATGGATACAATATTGTAAACCGGAGTCAAGCCGAGTTGATGGAATTAAGCGCCAATCGTTTAAAATTGATTTATATGGGACTCGAGAGCGGGAGCCAATCTGTTTTAGATGCATGCAAGAAACGCTCCACCCGAGATGAGATGATTGAGGCGATTTCTAAGGCGAAAGAAGCCGGCCTCAAAACTTCAGTCATGGTATTAATCGGTTTGGGCGGTAAGAAAAACTCACTGCGTCATGTGAAGGAAACAGTTCAAGCTTTAAATTGGATGCAACCTCACTATCTGTCTTTTCTTTCGGTAATACTTATCCCGGGAACCGAGCTTTACGAGGAAGCGCAAAGAGGTGATTTTGAAGAACTGAGTCCTCTGGAACTTTTGCAAGAAACTTACGATATGATTTCCGGTCTGGAATTAAAGGCTACGGTTTTCCGTTCGGACCACGCTTCCAATTTTTTGCCGCTGGAAGGCAGGCTGCCTGCTGATAAAGACCGCTTATTGGCCATGCTTGATTCGGCTCTCCAGGGGAAAATTCTTATGCGGCCTGAATATTTAAGAGGTTTATAATTCTAGTTTTGGTGTATCAACGATAAAGAGTTGTATGGACTTTAGCCGGGATGCCAATAATGTATTCAAAAGGGGATGGCATATTGGGGAAAAGCCCATTATTCAATTGGATGTGTTTTTTGCTTATCGGAATGAACGCTTTTTCAATAGCAACCGCTGAATATTCACATCGGGCGGCGGGTATTCGTGAAATTATTGGCGAAATTGTCGCTATTAATGCTGAAACGGTTCGTGTTACTCATGATGGAATGACTGATGATTATAAGTTGACGGCGGATTCCCAAATTACTTGCAATGGGCTTAGTGCTACTTGGCAGGGGCTGAGGCCCATAACACCGCAAGCCTTTTTTGAAGCCCGGCTATTGGTGAATGATGAAGGTCAAATCATAGCGGTAGATGGTTCTTATCGGGGTGAAGAATGCATTCTGTTAGGCTGGTTTTATAAATCCGGGCATCTGTGGTTGCAACTTGGCGCTGCCCAAAAAAATCAAACCCAATGGAAAGTTGTGAAGACAGGCGCCAGGCAGCCCGAAGAAGGATGGCTTTATACAGGGCAAGACCTATTTGTAGTTTATGATAGAGTCGGTGAAATCCGGGGGATTTATGTACCGGATTAAAAATAGCAGGATAATGGACTTTCATGTTGAACTAAGCAAATGGATGTTGGATGTTGTGATTTCGGCTTCTATCAAGAAGGGGTGGCTACATTGCCGATTCGAGTTCTGGTGGTTGATGATTCCGCTTTAATCCGTCAAGTGTTATCGGATATTTTAAAGCAAGATCCCGATATTACAGTGATTGGAACCGCGGTTGACGGCGAAGATGCACTGCAGAAAATTGCAATTCAAAAGCCCGATGTTATTACATTAGATCTCGAGATGCCCAAGATGAACGGTCTGGATTGTTTAGCCAAGATTATGGAACAATCTCCGATACCGGTCATTATGGTGAGTTATTTAACGACCCGGGGAGCCGAATATACCTTAAAAGGATTGGAAATGGGGGCTGTTGATTTTGTAACAAAACCAATAGCCGAGGAACCGGACATTGTTTCGCTGGATAACATCAGCCTTGATTTGATTCAAAAAATTAAGATCGCTGCCGAAGTCCATTTAGCTAAAATCACTGATTTACCAAAAAGGCAGGCCGTAACGAAGCCGCAACTCCCGCAAAGCCCAAAGGAGAAGTATGACCTACTGGCTATAGGCGCTTCAACTGGAGGACCGAAGGCTTTATACTATTTATTAACCCAATTTCCTGAGGATTTTCCACTGGGAATCATCATTGCCCAACATATGCCCAAGGGATTTACGGACTTTTTTGCCAAGCGTCTTAATACGTATTGCAAGTTGGAAGTCACTGAGGCCAAAACCGGAGATGAAATTAAACCCGGCCGGATTTTGATTGCTCCAGCCGGATATCAGACGAAGCTACGGCGGGCAGGGGATTTATTGGTTGCCGAAGTCTCGGAAGAACCAAAATTAATTTTAAAGCCTTCGGTGAATTATCTTTTTGAATCGATCGCTGAAACTTGCGCTTCAAGAACATTAGCGGTCCTTTTAACCGGAATGGGCGTGGATGGGGGCTTGGGAATGCAGCATTTACATAAATTGGGAGCCCAAACCATCGCCCAAGATGAAGCAAGCTGTGTCGTTTACGGGATGCCCAGAGCCGCTGTGGAATTAGGTGGGGTTGATTTTATTGAAGGTTTATCGGAAATTTATAACCGGATTGCTTCGCTTCTTTATGAGCGCTCCGATAGTTCTGGAACTTAAGGATAATTTTTCCTTGGTATATGTGCCAAAAAAAGGAGGAGTTTATTTCAGCTACGCCGAAATCTTACTATGAATGGAGGCGGCCGGTATGATAGTGTCTACCCAACGAAGTCTGGCTTTACGTTGCCCGTTATGTGGAAGATTAGAAAATCATACGATTTCCTTTTTTGATTTTTCGAAAAACGAACCTCTAAAAGTTCTTTGCCAATGTGGATTTAATAAATTAACCATTACGACTAAAAATTATAAAGATTATTATCTGCAATTGTCTTGCTTAATTTGTGAGGATATACATATTATCAAGTTTAACCGTCAAGAATTATGGGAACAATCTATCTCAGTGCTTCGTTGCCACGAAACCGGGCATGAACTTGGTTACATCGGTGATGAATCTTCACTGGAAAAAATAGTCAAACAAAAACAGGATGATATTGAAAGCATCATGAATAATCTTGGGTTTGATGACTATTTCAGTAATCCTCAAGTGATGTTTGAAGTACTTAAACATCTTCATCAGCTCGCTGAAGAAAATCAAATGTTTTGCTTATGTGGTAATCATCAAATTGAAATTGATGTATTTCCAGAAAAGTTGGAGTTACATTGTCCGATTTGTCAAAGTCTCCATATTATTTATGCAGAAACAATCGAGGACTTACGGATTGTCAAACAAGTCAATTCAATTGCATTAACGGAAAAGGGTTTTACCAGTTTTGATGCCAGCAAGGTCCATCCCAATTTAAAACCCTGAATTTACAAATTCCACAGACAATTCTATACCCATCTGTAACTACTTTTTGAATCCATGTGTTAGAAAAGTGAAAATCGAATAAAATATATTCGATGGTTTTTCTTTTTTTGTTTCTATAGAGAAATATGTTTTTTACTGAATGACGAACTTCCTCCATGATTAGCCCAAAAACCGCCAATCAGTATAATGACATTACAAATAAGATAATGCTCTGAGCATTATAGATAACCAAGGAGGCAAATATCGATGCAATTGGCGGAACTCGAAGCAAAGACTTTGCAGGAACTTCAAGAAATGGCCCGCGAGATGTCGATCGAGAATTATTCAAAATTTCGAAAAAGGGAACTGATTTTTGAGTTACTAAAGGTATTAGCTGTTAAAGAAGGTCTGATATTTTCGCAAGGTATTTTAGAAATTTTACCGGATGGTTTTGGTTTCCTGAGAGTCGAAGGGTATAGTCCGGGACCTGAAGATATTTATGTATCAGCTTCCCAAATCCGCCGCTTTAATCTGCGTACCGGTGACTTGGTTTCGGGACAGGTTCGTCCACCCAAAGATAATGAGCGCTATTTTGCATTATTGAAGGTTCAGGCTGTTAATTTTGTTGATCCGGATTCCCTCAGGACGCGGAATCATTTCGAAGAGTTTACACCGGTTTATCCCTTTGAAAGACTGAGAATGGAAACACAGCCCAGGGAAACCGCAATGCGGCTTGTTGATGTAATGGCTCCTATCGGTAAAGGACAGCGTGGAATGATAGTCGCTCCTCCGAAGGCTGGGAAGACAACTATATTAAAGCAGATTGCCAATAGTATTACCGAAAATCACCCCGAAATTATTCTAATCGTATTATTAATTGATGAACGCCCGGAAGAAGTAACGGATATGTCACGATCGGTAAAAGGTGAAGTGGTGAGTTCCACGTTTGATTTGCCTGCCGAGAACCATGTTCGCGTGGCCGAACTTGTTCTGGAGAGAGCTAAACGTATGGTGGAAGTCGGCCGGGATGTTGTAGTGTTACTAGACTCCATAACGCGTCTGGCAAGAGCTTACAATCTTGTGGAACCACCGAGTGGCAGGACCCTTTCCGGTGGTGTGGATCCCAGCGCTCTTCATAAGCCGAAACGGTTTTTTGGTGCCGCCCGGAAGATGGAGGAGGGCGGAAGCCTGACGATTATGGCCACTGCACTGGTTGAAACTGGTTCCCGAATGGATGAAGTTATATTTGAAGAGTTCAAAGGGACAGGAAATATGGAATTGCATTTGGATCGGAAATTGGCGGATCGCAGGATATTCCCGGCTATCGATATTATTAAATCCGGTACCCGCAAAGAAGAATTGCTATTCAAGCCGGAAGAATTGGAATGCACATGGGTCTTACGGAAGGTTTTGGGTTCATTGGGTCCTGCCGAAACCATGGAATTGTTGTTGGACCGCCTAAGCAATTCCAAGTCCAATGCCGAATTCCGAGAGATGATTATGAATTCGACTTTTGCTGAGAACGTCCTTAAAAAAAGAAACAGTGATAACTGAAATTGCAATTCTGTGATTATTTTATAATCGAATAAGATGATTGTCTCAACTACGTGGATT
>DNPQ01000227.1 GCA_003501335.1 Bacillota bacterium | reverse complement strand
TTTTTTGTATATTGTGTTTTATTTAGGAGGTTTTGAACATTAAGAGGCTATCTTTTTTCCAACGTATCGGCATTTGGAGAACCATTTTTGAAATATTTCTGGTAGGAGTTATTCTTTTTGTAGTGTTTCATCATTTTCCGAGGAAACCGGTTGTATCTTCGTGGTATTCAAAAATTGTTTATGAGGTCCCTGTTTCCAAAAAGCTTGTTGCCTTAACATATGATGACGGACCGTACCCAGTTGATACCTTGAAGATTCTTAAATTACTGGATAAGTATCATGTAAAGGCTACTTTTTTTATGATCGGAAAGCAAATGGAAGAAAATCCAGAGGTCGTTAAAATGGTTCTGGATGGTGGCCATGTTATCGGTAATCATACCTATACTCATCCGGCGAAACTGGAAACGTACCCTACCGCCCAAATTGTTGGGGAAATCGATCGCTGTGAACAAGTCATTGAAAAAATGACCGGTAAACGTGCCCAACTTTTTCGCCCTCCGTTGGGTTTGGTGAATAGCCAAATAGCTTCCGTAGCGAAAGACGAAGGTTATCATACTATTCTTTGGACTGTTTGCGGTGATCATCATGATGCGCCCACACCCCAATTGATGGCGAAGCGGGTATTCAAAGTGATTCGTCCCGGCGGTATTATTTTAATCCACGATGGAAGATACCCCGATCGATGGAAGGATGTAATCGCCACCGATATTATTGTTAAGACTTTACTGAAACAAGGATATCATTTTGTAACGGTTCCGCAATTGCTGGAGCAGGAATCGAAATGGCCATCTAGACATACCCATTCTTTGCTCTGAAATGAATGAATTGAGCTTTTTCGTGAGGTTGTCTAAAAAGTACTTTAAAATCAATAAGATATACAATATATGGATTCATCGCATAAGTCGATTTCAATATATTTATTTCTTTATTGTAAAATTTACTTTTAGGACAACCCCTTTTTTAAGTTAAAAGGTTTGCCACTTGACAATTTAGTGGGCAGATGTTTTACCAACAACAAAAGAGCATAGATGAAAACCACAGCCACGGAATTGACAAGTTAGTATCAGTCAACCATATGCCGCCTGATTGTCCGGGAAAAAGGAACTTCGGATACTGAATTTGGTGCCAAAGTCGTCGTGAGTTTATGAGTTTAGGGATGGATATGCGTTTATTGATGAGTTCAAGGGGGATGATTTTCATGGAGGCGTCGAACTTCAAAAATTGGCTTTGCTGATTTCCTTTTTGTACATATATTCTATCATTCAAGAAATTTTAAGGCGCCTTTTTTCTGGTATTGTTTTTTGTGAATCCGCTTATGCCAGGGAAATAAAGACAATTGATAGGGCCGGTATTTTTAAGATCAGTAGAATGATATAAAAAAACTGCGGCATGTACGATAGGGATCGTCCACTCGGCAGTTTATATATTTATCCAAGCATCATTGTTTCGCATTTTCTACATGCCTTTTGATGGCTTCAAAACTCTCTGGGCTAATTACATGTTCCATCCGACAGGCGTCCTCGGCGGCGACGGTTTTGTCCACGCCCCAATAGATGAGCCAGTCGGAAATGAGCGTGTGCCGTTCGTACATGGTTTCGGCAATTTTTCTTCCTTTTTCAGTCAGCGTAATATAGCCTTGGTTATCCATTTCGATATATCCGTTTTCACGCAGATTCTTCATGGCGACGCTGACGCTGGATTTTTTGTATTCAAGCTCATCCACAATGTCTATGGATCTGACTTCCGGGTTCTTATGACTTAAAACCAGAATCGTTTCGAGATACATCTCGGCTGATTCCTGCATTTTCATCGTTACCGTCTCCTTCCTGCCGGGTATAAGCGACTAATCATAGAATAACATAGGATTTGACGGAAAGCAATTAAAGAAGCATGGATTAAAATTTTTATTGACAATACGGTTAGTGTATGCTAACCTAATATTGGTTAGGGAAGCCTAACCAATAGTTAAGACTACCGGTTAGTTTAATCTAACCGTTACATCTGGAGGAGGAATCATGATGCCTTTAACAATGGCCAAAATGGGAGAGGAAAATCTCATTCAAAAGATCGGTGGCAAAACAGAAACGAAACGATTTCTGGGTAACCTCGGTTTTATTGTTGGCGGAGCGGTTACCGTGATTGCCGAAATCGGCGGGAACGTGATCGTCAGTGTCAAGGATTCAAGAGTTGCCGTCGGCCGTGAGATGGCTAATAAAATTATGGTGTAAACCATTCTGAAAGGAGTTATCGGATATGCAGACATTGAAAGAGGTTAAGTGTGGACAAACGGTCACTGTATCAAAAATTGATGGTACGGGAGCCCTCAAACGCAGAATCATGGATATGGGGCTCACAAAGGGGACGGAGATTTATGTGCGCAAGGTTGCACCCCTGGGGGATCCTATTGAAGTTACAGTGCGGGGATATGAACTGTCTCTGCGCAAGGCGGATGCCGAAATGGTATTGGTGCAATAAGCGGGCTGTTGCAAAAGTATTCAAAATCAATGAGGTATACAATATATAGCATCAATAAATATGCAAGAAATTTATATATTGTATATCTCTATCGATAAATTTTATTTTGCGACAGCCCCAATTTAAAGCCTCACGGTTAGTCGAAGCTAACTGCAAGATAAATTGTCTTAAGGAGGATGAAAATGTCAATTAAAATTGCACTTGCCGGCAATCCGAATAGTGGAAAAACGACGCTGTTTAACGCGTTGACCGGTTCAAATCAGTTCGTCGGGAATTGGCCTGGTGTTACGGTCGAGAAAAAGGAAGGCAGGCTAAAAAAACGCGACGATATCGTGATCATGGACCTGCCGGGCATTTACTCAATTTCTCCATACTCGTTGGAAGAAGTTGTTGCCAGAAATTATTTGGTCGGCGAGCGTCCAGATGGGATACTTAATATTGTGGACGGCACGAACCTTGAAAGAAACCTCTATCTGACCACACAGCTCACGGAACTCGGCATTCCGGTAGTTATCGCCATCAACATGATCGATATGGTAAAAAAGAAGGGGGATAAGATCAATATTGAGGAGTTGTCGCGCCAACTCGGATGCAAGATCGTGGAGATCTCAGCTCTCAAAGGAACGGGCATCATGGAGGCTGCTGAAGCGGCTGTCGAAGCGGCAAGAAATCACACGAAGACCGTTCCGATGCATACCTTTAGCGGCGTTGTTGAACATGCCCTCGCCCATATTGAGGAAGCAGCCGTTCACACCCTTCCACAGGAGCAACAGCGCTGGTTTGCTATTAAAATATTCGAGCGTGACGAAAAAGTCTTGACTCAGTTGAATTTGGATAAATCGTTGCTTAAACATATCGAAGGCGATATCAAGGCGGCCGAAACGGAACTGGACGACGACGCGGAGAGCATCATCACGAATGAACGGTATATCTACATTGGTTCTATCATCAAGAGCTGTTATAGGAAAAAGGACACTGGAAAACTCTCGACCTCAGACAGGATAGACAGGGTCGTAACAAACCGCTGGCTTGCGCTTCCCATCTTCGCAGCAATCATGTTCCTTATGTATTACATTTCTATCACAACACTAGGCGGTATAGCCGACGACTGGGTCAATGGCACCTTGTTCGGCAATTGGATACCGAACGCCGTTATAGCTGGCTTGCGGGCCATTGGTGCTTCGGACTGGCTGCAGGGGCTGATTGTTAACGGGATCATCGGCGGCGTCGGAACGGTGCTTGGTTTTGTTCCGCAGATGCTGCTTATATTCTTCTTTCTTGCCGTCCTGGAGGATTCAGGATACATGGCGCGTATTGCGTTTATTCTGGACCGGATCTTCCGTCGTTTTGGTCTTTCGGGCAAATCGTTCATTCCGATCCTCGTTGGCATGGGCTGCGGTGTACCAGGCGTTATGGCGACAAGGACCATTGAAAGCGAAAAAGATCGCCGTATGACCATCATGTTGGCAACCTTCGTCCCTTGTACGGCAAAGACAGTCATTATTGCCATGATCGTCTCGATCTTCTTCCCGCATTCGATGCTGATTGCACCGGCCATGTATTTTCTTAGCTTAGCGATCATCGTGCTGTCTGGTATTGCTTTGAAAAAGACTAAAATTTTGGGCGGCGAACCAGCACCGTTCGTTATGGAATTGCCGGTTTACCATATCCCGTCGCTGAAAGGCGTGCTGATCCACATGTGGGAACGTGCGCGGGCTTTCGTCATCAAGGCGGGAACGATCATCTTTGCCGCCTGTGTACTGGTCTGGTTTCTGTCCAATTTCAGCTGGAGCCTTCGGATGGCTGATATGGATCATAGTATCCTTGCTGGTATAGGCGGTGCGGTCGCGTGGTTCTTTAAACCTCTGGGGTTTGGCACCTGGAAGGGCGCGGTTGCAGTCATCAGCGCAGAAATGGCAAAGGAACAGGCCATCAGTACTCTGGCGATCCTGAATGGTGTTTCCAATGTTGAAAATAATGTACTCGTGATGCGGGGTATCGCCTCCATGTTTACTGCAATCGGAGCGTTCTCGTTTATGATCCTCAACATTTTTGATCCGCCGTGCATCGTTGCGATGTCGACGACCATGCGTGAAATGGGCAGCCGCAAATGGGGCTGGATTGCTATCGGTTATCAGGTGCTGGTAGGATATGCCCTTGCGTTCATCTGCTACCAGCTTGGAAGTTTGTTCTACGGCGTTCCTTTCGGTATCGGACAGATAATCGCCTTATTGGTAGTCGCTGCAGCGGTCTTTATGGTTGTTCGGCCTGCTTCTAGGCAAAAGACGATTCCGAAGCTCGGTGCTTCAAGTGACTTTAGATTATAGAAATTAGTTATTATAGAAGGAGGAGATTTTTATGTTATCGACAATTTTAATAAGCATTTTTCTGGCCGCTCTGGTGTTTCTGGCCGTCAGGCATCTCATAAAGCACGGAACGTGCGCAAGCTGCGGTGAAAAAAGTTCCTGCCATTCAGACTGCTGCAGCTGCTGCAATGAGGAGGAAAAGGCGACAAGACATTGAACCCCTTAAAAATAAGATAGTTGCTGCAATCGCTGTTAAAGAATATTAATATTAGCCTGTTAAGACAAAAATGAAATATGGAAATGGGTTCCGGATACTTCAATTTTATAAGGAATGAAGCTAGCCATTGAATAAGGATTTCATTCGTAATCTCATCACGTTGGGGGACATTTTCCTCCAACGTGTATCCGGTCTAAGGTTTTAACCAGGCTCGAATGGCGATAATGGAGGTTTCTATTAATACTCTGGATGAAGTGAAACATGAATCAATTGGTTGAAAAACAATTAGAACCAGTAATAATAAAAATAGCGGAAGTTATGAAAATCTTAGATGAAGCGGGGTATCATTTGACTTTGCAAAGACGAGTTGCTTGCGGAAATGTTACTTCGCCATTCCAAGCAATATCTGGGCTGTGAAACCACTTTTAATCTTGTTAAAGCAGAGTATCCGAAAGTAGGAATCGCCACAATATACCGGACTTTGTCATTGCTTGAGGAGTTACACTGGGTATCGGCGATTTTAGCGAATAATCATAATAAGCGTTACCAGTTACGGCTCGATCAGAAGCCTAAATATTTATTGATTTGCCGGAAATGTTGACTTGTGCAAGAATGTTCCGACAAAACGGAATGGATGGAACAAATTCTAAAACAGGACGATTTTTTGGCAGAAGGGGGAGGAAACACATCGTTACATACAGGAGCACAACCGGACTAATTAATAGTTCCCTCAAACAGATATCTCTCCAGCATATCCGAAAGTTCTGCGATAAGCACCTCCGCATTTTCCTTTTCCGAAAATACAATAGCATCAATCACATTATGGATGGACCAATAAACGACTTTCGCAGCTGCCTCGGGGTTAGAGACCCGCAAATGTTCCCGCACACTGATTAAATATTTCAAGATCCAATCGATACTGGATCGATCGTATTCCGTAACTAGTTTTTGAATATCCGGATCCGTATAGTACATGGCGGTAAGTTCATGATGAAGGTCGGTAAAGACGCTATGGGCTGCAATGAAACTCCGAATCAGTTCCTGAAAGAAGCGTTTGGTGGCGGGCTTTTCGGAAGGCGGCTTGACGATATGGGTTTGGGTGATTTCGTTAAATTGTTCGAAGTAAATTTGCAACGCTGCCATGAAGACTTCTTTTTTGTCGGAAAAGTAAGCATAAAAACAGCCTGTAGCCACCTCCGCTTCTTTGGCGATTTCTTTGGAATTGGTATTGTAAAATCCTTTTTGGGAAAAAAGTTTCATGGCGGCATCGATAATCAGCCGCTTGGTTTGAATGCTTCTTTGTTGCTGAGGAATCCTCGGCTTGGTATTTTTCACGCTCATTTTGCCACCCTGTTTGATTTTATGATCCGGATATCCAATTGTCAATCTATAAATGTGAAATATATTTCATGTTTTATTGACAAAAGCAGAGACGGCAATTAAAATATGAATATGAAATAAAGTTCATATTTTGAAGGAGCGCCAATAGAATGAAGAAGATTGTGGCTGTCATTGGGAGCCCGAACAATGAAAAATCCAATACTGTTACCATGACCAAGGACTTTTTGGAAGCTGTCAAAGAGTTTTATCCAACCATGGAATATGAAGTCATTTCCCTTGGCGAGACTCTGATCCAACCTTGCAGGGGATGCTGGGCTTGCATGAAGACTGGGTGTTGCATACATAAAAATGATGCTTTGCCGGAGATTATGCAGAAAATACGTCAAAGTGATTTTTTGATTCTCGGTTCACCCGTCTATGAAAATATGGTTTCGGCCCAAATTAAAATGCTGTTTGACAGGACTTTTATGTGGATTCATCTGGTCGGCTTGATGGGGAAACCGGCATTAACCGCTGTAACATACGAGGAAGACGGCAGATGGCTGACGGAAAAATATCTAACAGCACTCATGACCATGATGGGATGTATTACGGTGGGACATTTGAGGGGTATCGGCAAAGCGCCGGGGTGCTTCCCGGGCCGGGAACATTGCAAAGCCAAGTACAAGGCGCTTGCCGGACAGGTAGCCGCAATGCTAAGCGGCAATCGGAAAATAAGGCCAAGTATTTATAACCGAATTTGCTTTTGGATGATGAAAAAGCATCACCATACGGACTACGAATATCAATATTGGCTGGATAAAGGCTGGTTTAAACTCTCATACTCCAAGGCGCTTCAAAAGGAACGAACTCATCCGAAGGGATGAGCTTGTATTGGGTGGTTCAGTGTCATTGAATATCCTATTTTGGTAAGCAGAAACAAGATAACGAATGCTTGAAATCCCTTAAGAGATTAAAGGCATTTTTCCCTGTAACGCCAAAGAAAGTCTTTTTTCAACCTCAAACCAGTTCACGATATTCCACCATGATTTGGTATAATCGGCCCGCCGGTACTGATAATCCAGGTAATAAGCATGTTCCCAGACATCCAGGACTAAGATGGGCATGCTGCCCCATTGGGTCAGATCTTGATGCTTTTCGGCATTGAGCAGCTCCAGCCGGCACCAGGCCGGTTGCCATACCAGGATCGCCCATCCGGAGGCCTCCACGTTATTGGCGGCCTGGGTAAATTGTTCTTGAAATAGGGGGATACTTCCAAAATAGCTGTTGATCAGCCTTTGAGTCAGGGGACCAGGTTGGCCGCAGTTGCCCGGTGGGGCCATGATCGTCCAGTAAATGCTATGTAAGATATGTCCGGAACCGTGAAAAGCAAGTTCGCGCTCCCAGTGCTTGATCAGGGAAAAATCTTTTTTCTGGCGGGCCTCCACCAGTTTCAATTCGGCCTTATTGAGACCCTCGACATAGGATTTATGGTGATTATCATGGTGAAAACGGAGCGTCGTGGCGCTGATTACCGGTTCTAGTGCGCTATAAGGATAAGGAAGGGCAGGTAATTTATGGCCGCCGGGTGGCAATAGTAAAGATTGCATTGGCTTGAACCTCTCAGTCAAATAAGGATCATTGCATTAGCATAGTATGCAACTTCTTTGACAGAAGTGCATTCAGTACGGTTGTTGACGGAACTATTCGAAAAAGCAAATCTACTATTTTAAAAGTTCAATCAATAATAAAATGAGTTTAAGCCTTCATTAAGTTGATATTTTCCACTGGAATCGGACCTTCAAAAATGCTATAATAACTTGGTTTGTAAAATAGTGGAATAAGGGAAGGTTCATTTTGAACGAGTTACTTAAAGCGGTTGTTTTGGGAATTGTGGAAGGGTTGACCGAATTTTTGCCTGTTTCTTCGACGGGACACTTAATCATTGCCAACGAATTTATCCGTTTTACAGGCGGTTTTGCCAAAATGTTTGATGTGGTGATTCAGCTTGGTGCTATTCTTTCCGTAGTCGTCTATTTCTGGAATAAACTTTATCCATTTAGCCGAAATAAATCGGAGCAGGAAAAGAAAGCTACTTGGGATATTTGGAAAAAAACACTGGTTGGTGTGTTACCGGCTTTGATCATCGGTGCGATACTTGGAAAACATATTGAGGATAAGTTTTTTAACCCTAAAACGGTAGCATTGGCACTCGTCATCGGCGGAATTATCCTTATTCTGGTTGAACGCCGGAAAAAGCAAAGTAAAATCAATTCTTTTGCCCAGTTGAGTTATGGGACGGCTCTTTTCATTGGAGTATTTCAGTGCATCGCGATGATACCGGGGACCTCCCGGTCGGCTGCAACTATCATCGGAGCTATGATCTTGGGAACGTCCAGGTTGGTAGCGGCTGAATATTCGTTTTTTTTGGCAATCCCGACCATGTTTGCAGCAACGGTTTATTCGTTGTTGAAAACCGGGATGACGTTAACTTCCACTCAAATCCAAGTATTACTGGTGGGATTTATTGTGTCGTTTTTGGTTGCCTGGTTCGTCATCGCCGGTTTTATGAAATATATCACCAAAAAAGATTTTCAACCCTTTGGTTATTATCGGATTCTAGTAGGAATCATCATTTTGATTTATTTTTTGCACTAAGCGGATCTGCCTTAAACTTGGGAAAGAATCTTCCTGCTTTGGACTGGTAATTGGAATATTCTTTCCCGTGAATTTTGCTTAAGAATTCTTCTTCCAGCCTAACTTGGATGCTGATGATGACATAAGTGAAGACTGTCAAATAGCCACAAAAATAAGTAGGAACCATCAGGAAAAGGCTGATTAAAAGGAAAAAATATCATGATCAAAAACGGAATATAATATTTCAGCAAAGTGTCCATATTGGAACTTCCTTAAGCCGTTAGGCTCTCCTTGTTTTTAACCGTCATCACCCTCATCGAGTTTAATACCGCTAATAAAGCAACTCCGACATCGGCAAATACCGCTTCCCACATGTTGGCAAAACCGAGCGCGCCTAAAAGCAATACAATCCCTTTAACCCCCAAAGCCAGGTAAATATTTTGGGTGACGATCAACCGGGTCCGTTTGGCGATTTTAATAGCGGTTACTAGTTTTGAAGGCTCATCGGTCATCAGGACGACATCGGCGGCTTCAATGGCCGCATCCGATCCGACCCCGCCCATGGCGATTCCGATATCGGCCCGGGCGAGGACCGGGGCGTCGTTAATGCCGTCTCCCATGAATACCAGTTTTCCTTTGGGAGAAGCTTTTTCCCGTTCCAATTGTTCTACCAGGGCTACCTTTTGATCCGGTAAAAGCTCGGCGTGGATTTGGTCCAGGCCCAGATGCTTTCCGACGGCAACACCGACCGCTTGATGATCGCCGGTTAGCATGACTAGTTTTTGGATACCAAGTGTTCTAAGCTCCAAAATCGTATTCAGACTGTCCTTTTTGATTTCATCGGATATTACAATGAATCCCGCATATTGATGATCAACGGCTATATGAACGGCCGTCCCGATATCCGTTATTTCGGCGTAGGGAATCGCTTCTTGTTTCATCAACCGTTCATTACCGGCCAGAACGGTTTTTCCCTTGACAAGAGTCCGCACTCCATAGCCCGGTATTTCCGAATAATCACGGATGAATTCCGAGTTGATTTCATTGCCGTAAGCTTTCAGGATGGAAAGAGCGATGGGGTGAGTGGAATAACTTTCGGAAAACGCGGCATATTCCAGTAGGTCGTTTTCAGAAAAATCGCCGGCGCTTTCGATCTTGGTCACCTGAAAAACACCTTGGGTCAAGGTGCCTGTTTTATCAAAAACGACCGTATCGACATTGTTAAGAGCCTCAAGATAATTACTGCCTTTAATTAAAATCCCGTTTTTGGAAGCTCCGCCGATACCGCCGAAAAAGCTTAATGGAATGGAGATGACCAAAGCGCAAGGACAAGAAACCACCAGAAAAACCAAGGCCCGGCTGACCCAGGCGCCCAGTGGCGCACCGGTAATAAGGGGAGGTATAAATGCCAACGCCGCGGCAGTGAGAACCACCGCCGGAGTGTAGTAGCGGGCGAATTTGGTGAT
>DNPQ01000125.1 GCA_003501335.1 Bacillota bacterium | reverse complement strand
GTGGAGCGAATTGAGGAAGTCATTAAATTGGCTTTATTCAAGCCGGTATTGGAAGTAATTCCTCCTATCGCAATGAGTGGTGAACCGGTTATTTCGGCATAACTTTGATGGACTATGAAGTATTCTTTTTTCTGTGAATTATTCACGATAAAATGGATTACAACACAATAATTCTCAAGAAACGGAGCTGGCTTTCAATAATCGCTCCGTTTTTTGATGGAAGGCCAAATGAAAACTTGAAAGATGATCGATTAAATTTCTCCACAGTATTTACCTTTCAATAGATATTATGTAATATATAAAGAGTAGAACTTTGACTAATCGTTAAGAAAGTGCTTTCTAAAAAGGAGATGTAAATTTTTTCCAATGAGTAACAGTTATCCGAAGATAATATTGGCATTAGGTGGTGGAGGTGCCAGAGGTTTTGCTCATATCGGTGTGCTCCAGGTTCTTAAAGAAGCTGGTATTAAGGTTTCCGGAATTGTTGGAACCAGTATGGGGGCATTGATAGGATCGACGTATGCAGCTGGTACCGATCTCTATTATTTGGGGCAATTAGTGGAATATTTTCATTGGGAGGAATTAATTGATTTTCATCTTCCTTCACTTGGCTTAATTGATGGTTCTAAAGTAAAGACAGTCATTGATTTGCTAACCAAAGGTAAATCATTTGAAGAGTTACCGGTCCATTTTTGGGCTGTAGCTACTGATCTTTTTACTGGGGAAGAAGTTATCTTTAAAACGGGTCCCCTTGCTTCTGCAGTCAGGGCTAGTATATCGATTCCCGGGGTCTTTACTCCGGTTACCCTGAATGGCCGAACTTTAGTTGACGGCGGTGTGGTTGCCGGAGTACCGGTATCGATAGCCCGGCGTATGAATGGAAATATAACCCTTGCTGTTAATGTGGGGTTTGATCATACACAACATGAAGTTAAGAATATCTTTGATGTGATGTCCAAGGTTTTGGATATTATGGGCAATAAACTTGATTCCCAGCAAATTGAGCAAGCCGATTTCATCATTACTCCCGAATTGGGTAATATTGGCACTTTACATTTTTACAGGGCCAAAGATTGTTTGGAGATTGGAAGAGAAGCCGCCCAGCGGATTTTACCGGAATTAAAACTGCAAATTGATTCTTTTTTGACTCGCGAAGATGAGGTATGTTAAAAGTGGATGCCGACTTAATCGTAATAGGGGCTGGTCCTGCTGGTATTATAGCAGCTTTTACAGCAGCTCGTGAAGGTGCAAAAGTAATTTTACTTGACAAAAATAAGACTATCGGACGCAAGCTTGCCATAACAGGGGCTGGTCGTTGTAATCTTACAAATCATACCGATATGAATGGATTAATGGAAAATACTCCCGGAAACGGTCGCTTTATGTATAGTGCTTTTCAGCGTCTTAGTCCGGAAGCACTCATGGATTTGTTTCAGAAGGAATTAGGACTTCCTTTAAAAATTGAACGCGGCAACCGGGTTTTTCCTGAATCGGATAAAGCCCAGGATGTGGTCGGCGTATTATATCAGGAACTGAAAAATAAAGGAGTCGAAGTAAGAACTGCAACCAAAGTAGCAGGTTTACTTAGCACTTCCGATCAAATCGGGGGAGTCCGGCTTGATAATGGGAAGGAATTAAATAGCCCGATGGTACTCATTGCCACAGGCGGTCTTTCTTATCCGGGTACCGGAAGTACCGGTGATGGATATCAATTCGCTCGTTTGGTCGGTCATCAAGTCGTTCCTTTAACGCCTTCATTAATCCCCTTAGAAACCCGGGAAGTTTGGGTAAAACGTTTAGAAGGCTTATCGTTGATTAATGTTGAAGTAACCTCTTTTTATCAGGGAAAAAAGTTGCAATCTGAGTTTGGAGAGATGCTTTTTACTTCTTTTGGCGTTTCAGGACCTATCATCCTTAGTCTAAGCAGAAAAATTTCTCCTTTCGTTTTAGAAAAGCCCGATTCAGTATCGATTGTAATTGATTTAAAACCGGCACTAAGTAAGGAAGATCTGGATTTGAGAGTTCAAAGAGATTTTGCAAAGTCCATCAATAAGATTTTTAAAAATGTGTTAGATGATTTATTACCTCAAAAGATAATACCGGTAATCATTGAATTATCCGGCATCGATCCTTTAAAGCCGGTACACCAGATTAATCGAGAAGAAAGGACCCGGCTGGTCGGTTTATTGAAAAGTCTGCCATTAACTATCAGTAGACCTAGGCCTATTGCAGAGGCGATTGTTACAATAGGTGGAGTCAATACCAAAGAAATAAACCCTAAAACCATGGAATCCAAAATCGTAAAGGGATTATTTTTTGCCGGGGAAGTTATGGATGTAGATGCTTATACAGGTGGGTTTAATTTACAAATAGCGTTTTCCACCGGGTTTGTGGCGGGTATGGAGGCTGTCCGTAGAGTTACAGCCCTTTGCATGTAAGGCATAGTCTTAGGTAAAGTTTGGCAATACTAGTATTGAGAATGTAATCAAGGAGAAATATATTTTGGCCTTACGGCATCATTGGTACGAAAAACTATTTTTTAAACTTCAAATGCGGGAACGAAAATGTGTATGGATCATGGTAGCCCTTTTTATAATAATGATTCTTTTTCAGACTTTATTAACGAATGTAGGTTTTCGGAGATATTTTATCTTAACAGAAAAATATGAAGGACAACCCGTGAAGTTTTACAAAAGTTTAAAAGCAGAGTGACTTGTAATCAAATATATTTTATGCTAAATTTAAATGAAGTTTAATTAATTCTAAAGCACTTACGATAAAAGTGCTTTTTTATTCTTTGGAAACCATGTTTTCTTGAAAAGGGGGTGCCCGGATGGAAACTGGAAGTAGAGAAGTTGCTAAGGCTGCACTTTCTATTGCTATAACCGCTTCGCGTGAGGATGAAAAAGCGATGAAAGAACAGTACCGGACTCGGGAAATTTGGATGGCTGCGATTGATTATGGCGGGGAAGCTATCCCAGCTATGAAAACTCTTGTGGAACGTGCAATTGTAGCTGCCAAGCGAGAACAGGTCATTAAAGAATGCCATTTGGAAGAGGGCGCAATAGCCGGAGCCACGCGAGATGCCATGTCTCAGATATTAAACAAAGCCATCGGTCTTAATATTGGGGGTAAAGTAGGTATTGCCCGCAAGGGTGATCATATAAGTGTAGCAGCTTTTTTTTGTATAGGACTCATCCATTTGGATGAGGTGGCAGTTGGTTTAAGCCATCGGGCAATCGGTTAAGATGATGCTATTAAGAGCTGTAAGGGGAGCCATTACAATTTCGAAAGATGATCCTGACGAAATCATCTCCGCTTCTGAGGAAATGTTGACGAAAATCATGGATCTCAATCGGATCAAACCCCAAGACATGGTAAGTATTATATTTACGGTGACTCCCGATATCATAAGCGAGTTTCCTGCGGTCGCTGCCCGCAAAATTGGGCTGGTTGATACTCCGTTGATGTGTGCCCAAGAAATTCCAAAATCTGGCGCATTACCTTTATGTATTCGGGCTTTATTATATTTTTATACCGATTTGCAAAAATCGGAGGTTAGAGCGGTTTATTTACGTGAAGCTGTGAAACTACGACTTGACCTTACGACACAGGAATAAAGGAGCCAGTTTATGAATCCTAATGAGTTGTTTCGTAATTGCATTGATAAAATTTCTCCCTATATTCCAGGTAAACCAGTGGAGGAAGTTGAACGGGAACTGGGAATCA
>DNPQ01000137.1 GCA_003501335.1 Bacillota bacterium | reverse complement strand
TCTTTTGATAAAAGGCATTAATAGTGTTTAGGTTCACAGGCATCGGGTAGGTTTTGTTTTGGTAACACGTCAGCACCCGGTGCTGGTAATGGTTGAAATTACAGAAAAAACCAATATAACGCCAAACAGCCTCCGTTGAAGTATGAAAAATATGAGAGCCGTAATGATGGCATTCAATACCAGTCTGGGGGTCTTTGGATGAAAAGCTGTTTCCTCCGATGTGATTCCTCTGTTCGATAACCACGACCCGTTCATTGAGGTCTTTAGCGATTCTCTCGGCTATGGTCGCCCCGAATACTCCGGAACCTACAACCAAATACTTCAGATGACTAAAGTCCACTTTACAATTCCTTTATCGTTTCATTTAAATGAAATTACTAAAATGACATTATCATATTTACAGGTGGAAATGCAAGCCGCAAATTTATCAATCTTGATGGCCGGTGTTTCGATTCATGAAATTATCGGGGTTTGGGGACAACCTTTTATAATTATGAAGGAATTCCTTAAAAATCCCAGAATATTAACTTTGCAGAATGGTATCAATATTGGAGGGAAAACGATTTTGTCGTTAATTGAAGGGATATTGATTCTGATCGGAGCCCTGGGCCTGTTTTTATATGCCATTGGCCGATTCGGTGATGGAGTCCAAAAAATGGCCGGGGAAAAAATTCGGGAAGTTTTAGAAAAACAAGGCAGAAGCCCTGCCTCCAATATTTTCACCGGAGTTGGGATGGCAGCTGCTTTGCAGAGCAATTCTTTAACCTTCGGGCTGATTTCCGGGCTGGTGAATGCAGGGCTGTTGGGACTGTTACCGGCATTATGGATTATGCTGGGTGTCAATTTAGGGATGACGATTACTGCTCAACTTATGGCGATAAATTTGGGTGTCATTACCTATGTATTGTTATTTATCGGTTATTGGCTCTACTTCTACGGCCCAAAAAGGAACTGGCATTATCTCGGCCAGGCGATTTTTAGTTTGGCCTTGATGTACCTGGGATTTGAGATCTTTCATCAGGCTTTTGCCTATTTAGTGACGATTCATAGTTCGTTTCTTTTCATTGCTCAAATTTTTTTAAAGCCTTGGCTCGGGTTTTTGCTGGGACTGAGTCTGGCGGCCCTGCTTCGCAGCAGCAATACTGTAGTGGCATTGATCCAAGGGTTTATCGGGATTGAAATCGCTTTATTTCAATCTTCTTTTTTAATGGGTGCAGTTGCTATTGTCATTGGCGCCAATGTAGGGGCTTCGATTATCAATATGATAACCGGTTTGGATCGGTTGCCGACTGCTCGCAAGGCCAACTGGTTTCATTTTGCATTTAATCTTTCAATGGCATTGATTTGGCTGCTTTTATTGCCCGTTGCATTTCATTTTTTAAGTTGGCTCAATCAGAATATTTGTTGCAGCATTCAATGGGTACAAACTGCAGTTTTTCAGTGGCATACGGCGCCGGATTTTATCGACAGCCGTTGGTTCAATGTCTGGCAGCTGGCTATGGCCCATACTTTATTTAACATGTCGGTGATTTTGATATGGTTTCCGTTAACTCTGTTGGCAGCAAAATTTAAATTCTTCGGTCTGGCGGAAAAAACTAAAATCGGTTCGGGCGGTAGCACTTATTTGGATCGACGGGCCTTGCAGAGCCCGGCTTTGGCGTTAATCTTAGCCTCTCATGAAGTCAATCAAATGGCCGGAATTACCCAAGATATGCTGAAATCAGCCCGTCTGGCGTTTTTAAAGGGACAAGTCCATTTGTTAGATAGTATCTACCGGAATGAAGCCATTATCGATGATTTACAAGAGCAAATTACTTTTTATCTTTCAGCCTTATTATCCCAAAATTCTCTCACCGAAGCCCAATCCCGCCGCTTGGCCGGGTTGTTGCATATTGTCAGCGATATTGAAAGGGTTGGGGATCATGCCAACAGTATTGCAACGTTGGCTGAGAAAAAGAATCAGGAACAACTGCCTTTTTCGGAAATAGCCATCAATGAAATTGAACTATTTTACGGAAAAGCAATGGATTTATATAATAAAGCCTGTCAGGCCCTGCGGGAAAATAATTTGGAAGTTGCTAAACAGATAGAAAGTCGGGAGAGTAATATTGATAAATTAGAGGAAGAATTGAGTCAGAATCATATTCACCGTCTGAATCAAGGGAAATGTTGGCCTGGTTCCGGGGTGGCCTATGTTGAAATGTTAAGCAATTTACAACGGATATCGGCCCATTCCGCCAACATCGCCTTGATTGTGATGGAAGAAGGTGAAGAATAAATGGCTGCTTCAAATCAAGTAGATGAACAGTCATCGGAACAAGAAAATGAAGACCGTTTTGCCGAGCAACGCACCGAGATTATTGGGGTGCTTTTACTTGGGCTGGCTTTGTTATCTTTGACAGCCATTTATTTTCATGGAGCAGGGTTTATCGGCGAAATTCTAAAAAGGGGCTTATTTTACATTTTCGGCCGTAGCGGAGCCATCATTCCTGTTATTTTGGTGGCCATTATTGGCTGGATGCTGCTCATCCGGCGGCAAGGCGCCCGTTTCGGCAAACATTTTGTTACCTTATTATTACTTTTTTTATGGGCACTCTTGATCTTGCATTTCTTTAGCGGAGTCGTCATTTCCTCCGCCAATTGGGAAGATGCTACCCAAGGGGGCGGGATCGTCGGCCATTTTTTGGCCTTAAGTTTATTACGTTTGTTCGGTAAATTTGGGACCGGAATCTTTATGTTCATTTGGTTGTTGATTGTAGTGATTTTAGCCTTGGACCGGCCTTTAATCGTATTTTTGGCGAGTTTGGGAAAGCGCCGGGTGCGGCCGATTTCATCAGAATCAGAAGGCAGTTTGAAAAAAGAATTACCGGGGTTGAAACAGCCGGTAATGAATACTTTTGAAAATAGCGGGCCTAAAGCGGAATCAGGCATCTCCAATTCTAATAAAAACGGGGCAGATGTCATTCCATTTCCGCAGAAACCATCCCGTTCGGGGACGGTGATGGCTACTTTACAGAATATGTTGAAAGAGAAAGAAAAGGCTAAAAATGAAAAAAAGGGACTAATTAAACCGGAAACGTCTGCTGAATCACCAATTCAAGCGTCGCCGTCTATCAGGCCTTCTCAGAAAGTCGGCGAATATCAGCTTCCTGATCTTAATCTGATAGGCCCTTCAGGAGCCGCCCGTCAAAAGAAAACCGTGAAGACTGCGGACCAATCGAGGATGTTAGAGGAAACCCTTGCTAATTTTGGAATTCAGGTTAAAGTCCTCGAAGCCCATCACGGTCCGGTTGTTACACGGTATGATCTCCAACCGGCCCCTGGTGTTAAGGTGAGCCGCATAGTCAATTTAGCGGATGATTTGGCCTTGGCTTTAGCTGCCAAAGGGCTCCGCTTGGAAGCTCCGATTCCCGGAATGGCTGCCATTGGTGTGGAAGTTCCAAATCAGGAAGCCCAAATTGTCACCTTTCGAGATATTTTGGACTCTAAGTCTTTTTGGAATACCAGCCGGCTCAGTGTGGGACTGGGAGTGGATATTGCCGGTGAAACAGTACTCGCCGACCTCAGCAAAATGCCCCATTTATTAGTAGCCGGTGCCACCGGATCCGGAAAAAGCGTTTGTATTAATACGATCATCATGAGTATCTTATATAAAGCTTATCCCACCGAAGTTAAGTTCGTCATGATTGATCCGAAGATGGTCGAATTATCCATGTATAATGGAATTCCTCATTTGATGGCGCCAGTGGTAACCGAAGCTAAAAAAGCGGCCGGTACCTTAAAAGTGGTGGTCAATGAAATGGAACGGCGCTATAAATTGTTTGCCGAAGCCCGGGTCCGGGATTTGGATAAGTATAATGCTCAAATTGGTGAGGGGGAGACTCTCCCGTATATCGTGGTAATTATTGATGAACTGGCTGATTTGATGATGCTTGCGCCGGTTGATGTTGAGGACTGCATATGTCGGCTTGCCCAAATGGCCCGAGCAACCGGAATCCATTTGGTTGTGGCCACCCAACGTCCTTCGGTTGATGTTATTACTGGTTTAATCAAGGCCAATATTTCTTCGAGGATTGCTTTTGCAGTTTCATCCCAGATTGATTCCAGGACGATTTTGGATAGCGTGGGAGCGGAACGCTTATTGGGCCGTGGTGATATGCTGTTTTCACCGATTGGTTCCATGAAACCCCGGCGGGTACAGGGCGCTTTAGTGATGGAAAAGGAAATCGAGGCTGTTATTGAGCATTGGAAAAATCAAGGTGGGCCAAAGTACCAGGAACATTTTCTGAACATTCCGGATAAAAAGGAAGTCGTTGTGGAAACGGAGGATGAGTTACTTTGGGATGCGGTCCGAGTCGTGATCGATTATGGATCGGCCTCAGCATCAGTCCTTCAAAGGCGTTTGAAGATCGGATATACGAGAGCAGCCCGTTTAGTTGATTTGATGGAAGCTAAAAGAATGATTGGCCCTTATGAGGGAAGTAAACCCCGGGAGGTTTATATAACTGCACGGCAACTGGAGGAAATGAAAAAGCACCAAGAAGAGCAGTAATTTTCAATTTCCCGGAAGGAACTTCTATTTATTACTAGAATATATAAAGGGTTATTAATAAACAGTAATCAATTAAAAATTCCGATTTTTATGTTCTAGGCTTTGTGAAAGTCGGCCTTCATAAGATTGGTTAACGGCTTTATTGATTGACAAATATCCATTTGGGTTGTGATCATATTTAAGCAAAATGAATAGTGAATTGTAAATTATAATTATCGAAGGAAAGCCATTAAAATAGGTTTAATAACTCAAAAATCGGGGGTGACCTTTTTGAAGGAGATCGGTGACTACCTTCATCGGGTTCGGGAAGAAAAGAATATTTCGTTAAAAGAAATTCAGGAAGCCACTAAAATCAGCATGCGTTATTTGGAAGCAATTGATCGGGGCGATTTGGATGGAATTCCTGGTGAAGTTTACCGTAAAGGGTTTTTGGTGAATTTTGCAAATGCCATTGGATTAGATGGACAAGAAATTTTACAAAAATATTATCAGATGAAAAATGCTGCCGTAGTGGAAGAGCAACAACAGCAGCTGTTACAGCAGCAGAAGCAGTTACAGCAACAGCCGCAGCGTCAACAACGTCAGCAACATCAACCGATTCAAACGCCAGTGGTGACCAGGGAGAAAAAAGTAACCCCTTCGGATGTTCCGGATGATGAACAATTAAAAGGGCTTTATTTAGGAATTGTAGTCGCTCTAATTGGAATTTTAATTGTAGCCAGTTTTTTCTTATTCCCGTATTATCGAAATAATCATCTGGATGACACCGATAATACCAAAATAGAAACTTCGACGGATACTAATAAGGTTCAAACCAATCCAATCGCTCCAATTACGGTGAATGTGATTTTCAAAGAGAAGGTTTGGGTACAGGTCAAAAGTGATGGCGATTATTTATATGGAGCCGATGGGATGAGCTTTGATGCCTCTCAATCGCAACAGGTTTGGACGGCCCAACGGGAAATGATTATAAAAATGGGCAATCCCGCTGGTATTATGATTAGTTTAAATGGTAAAGATCTGGGCCAGTTGGGGGAACGGGGCAAGATCAAAACAATAAGGTTAACTCCAAAAGGTGTAGAAGCGCTCTGAGCGCTTTTTTTTTCTCATAATGCCCTTCATATTGAATAAGCATTACTAAGAAAACGGTTCGGATAATTTTCGGGATTATTTTAAATCCTAATCAGGCATCTTTGTATGGAAGGGTGTTCAATCGCTAATAAAGCGGGTTAATGACCTACCAGAGCAGGGTTTAAACAATGGTAAATAAAGACGTGGATTTGAAAGCGTTCTTAATTGAATCGGAAGATTTGTTTTTATCTAAATGGGCGATCCGCTCAACGGAATCTGCGGGTCGTCTGTATCCGGAACCTGTCTGTCCATTACGTTTGGATTTTCAGCGCGATCGGGATCGAATTATTCATTCAAAGGCTTTTCGGCGCCTTAAACATAAAACGCAGGTTTTTATTGCTCCTGAAGGGGATCATTATCGGACCCGGCTCACGCATACTTTGGAAGTCGCCCAAATTTCAAGGACCATTGCCAGACTCCTGCGATTGAATGAGGATCTTACAGAGGCGATTGCTCTAGGCCATGATCTCGGGCATACCCCCTTTGGCCATGCCGGAGAGGTCGCTTTAAATCAATTGGTGCCGGATGGATTTCACCATAATCTGCAAAGCCTAAGAGTTGTTGATTATCTGGAAGATACCGGAAGGGATTATCCGGGATTAAATCTTACCGTAGAAGTGCGGGATGGAATTGTCAATCACACCGGTCCGAAGTTACCAATGAGTGCCGAAGGGCGGGTTGTACGTCTCGCTGATCGGATTGCCTATGTCAATCATGACTTAGATGATGCAGTCCGGGGCGGTATTATTCAAATAACCGATTTACCAGATTTTATAACCAGGATACTGGGTACAACCGCATCAAAAAGGCTTACTGTTGTAATTCGCGACATCGTGGAGAATAGTTATCAGACGAAGGATATCGTCTCGTCTCCAGAAATTCAGACAGTGTTTAACCAATTACGGGACTTTTTATTTGAACGGGTCTATATCGGGTCAGTCGCAAAAGTGGAAGAAATAAAGGTTTTTAAGATGTTGGGCTGTTTATATGAATATTTCGGGGAGCATAGAAATGAGATTCCAGAACATATCCGTCGCTTTTCCCCGGATAATCCCCAACGAGCCATCATCGACTATATAGCCGGAATGACCGATCAATTTGCTACCGAGACTTTTGTCGGGAAATTTGTTCCCCATCGTTGGGAGCTCTGAGATAAATTTGGAGTGTAATATGACTCACTCCTTAATTTGACATATTACTTCTAAAATTGAGATAATCTTTTTATTCTTCGCGCGTCCACAAAATAAAGTTTGATTTTTCATTGAGGTTCCAGATTTCTTTCTTTTATGGAACGGCTCTTCAAAACCGGTTGATGGCTGTCTTGAGGAAGAGATTGATTCTTAATGCTACGTTAAAATTAGTCCCTGATTGTTTAGCATGTATGATGAAGTTGGAGCGCTGAAGCAGAACGTAATGTAAAAAGAATACTTACATGGCGTGAAAGCCGGTGAGAAAGTTGGAACGGTTAAAGCAGGAATTATTTGAACAGATTAAAGAACATAATGATATTGTAGCGGTGATCTCGGAATATGTTAGTTTAAGGAAATCCGGACGATCGCTGGTTGGCTTATGTCCTTTTCACGGGGAAAAAACCCCTTCATTTAATGTCAACTCGGAGAAACAGCTGTTTTATTGCTTTGGATGCGGTGTTGGCGGTAATGTTTTTAACTTTATAATGAAATTAGAAAACATCGATTTTTTAGCATCTGCCAAAACACTTGCCGAGCGTGCCGGAATACCGTGGCCGGATTATACCCCCGATACACCCAATGACTTGCACAGGCAAAGCTTGTTTAAAATTAATAAATTAGCGGCGGCATTTTTCAATCAGTATTTAATCAAGATTGATGCAGCACAGCAAGGCCGAAGTTATTTAAATGAGCGGGGTATTCATCCCGAAAGTTGGCAGCGGTTTAATTTGGGATATGCCCCGGATGGGTGGCATGCTCTCACGGATATTTTACGCAAAAAGGGCGTGAGCCTGGAGGAAGCTGAAAAATTAGGCTTAGTGAGTTTGGGGGAAAATGGATATTATGATCGTTTCCGGGAACGATTGATGTTTCCCATTGCGGATCCAAGGGGAAATATTGTTGGCTTTGGCGGGCGGGTCTTTGATAATAGTCAGCCTAAATATTTAAATTCACCGGAAACCGAAATTTTCCATAAAGGGCGTTTTCTCTTTGGATTGTCGCTAGCCAAAGAAATGATCCGCAAAAAGAATCAAGCCATTATCGTTGAAGGATATCTTGACGTGATTCAGGCCCATCAGGCTGGTTTTATGCAAACAGTCGCTTCACTGGGCACCGCTTTGACCAAAGAACA
Organism: Bacillota bacterium; assembly: GCA_003501335.1. Lineage (GTDB taxonomy): Bacteria > Bacillota > UBA4882 > UBA8346 > UBA8346 > UBA8346. The sequence goes on along the minus strand of DNPQ01000137.1, from coordinate 3,110 downwards.
GGCTCGGATGATTAAAAAGTATACTACAGAAGTTATTTTATCTTACGATGGAGATGCTGCCGGCCGGAAAGCGACGGAACGGGGTATGTTGCTTTTGCAGGAAGCCGGCTTAAAGGTAAAAGTGCCGGAATTGCCCCCTGAGGATGATCCGGATTCTTATATTAAAAAAAGGGGGGCCGCTGCTTTTGGTTTATTATTGGATCAGGCACTCGATATTACTGATTTTACAATAAAACAGGTGTTAGAACAATATAATATTAATACACCCCAAGGCAAAGTGCAGGCACAGCAAGAAGTAATGCCCCAAATTGCCTCTATTGAAAGCCGGATAACCCAAGAGTACTATTTACGACAATTAGCACGTGAACTGGGAATCTCAGAAGTGTCTATTTTTGCGGATTTTGGGGATTGGTTGAAAAAGAATAGGAAAAAATCTCCGGTTCTGGATAGAGAGCGGAATAATAGTTATACTAAAGAAACAGGTGAAAAAATCGGACTCTCTATGGGCATGATAAACCTAGATGAGCTTTCTCCTCTAAAAAGGGCTGTTTTTGAGACCGAAAAGGAACTTTTGCAATTTGCTTTGCAGGAATATGGTAACTTAAAGCGAATAAATGAAGAATTGAAGGCAGAAGAGTTCAACTTCGAGATTTGGCGGGATTTGTTGTTGGAGATCGAGCGAGTGGGAGCTTCAGATAAAGACTCTCGGATCATTTTGGCTGAGATTCAAGGTTCGTACCAGGAGGTCGCTGCTTCATTAATCGCTGAATTAGAGGTCAAAGAGTCCCAAGCGGATCTGGGAGGGAATATTCAGCGTTTAAAAATGCTGCACCTTCAGGAACGTGTTCAAAGTTTAACAGAACAGCTTACATCAGGTAAGGATGAAAATGGGCAAACCTTGTCCGAGGCTAACCTAAAAATGAAAGCGAAAGAATTTACCGAGATCAAGCGTAAATTGCATAAGGATTTCCCTCAATTTTCAGCGGGAATCTAGATGATGGGGCGGCTTACGAAGATTTTAAAGATTCATGATAGATGTGATTCAAGCCAGTGCGAAGCTCCTACCCCCGGAAGGATGGTAATTTAAAGTTGACTAAAGAAAAGGCCTTGCCAAATATCGAAGGAATTAAGGAATTAATTGCAAAAGGCAAGAAAAAAGGGATTATTTCCTACCGCGAGATAATGGACTCTCTTGAGCAAGTTGACCTGTCCACTGAACAAATTGATGAAATTTATGAGGCTTTCGCCAGTAACGGTATTGAAATTATGCCGGATACCAGTGAGGGCGAAGCGACGGGCGATGAACAGGAACCTTTTCAGGCAGAACCGGAAGAAGTAGAACTGGATCTAAGCATTCCAGAAGGAATTGCCCTTGATGATCCGGTTCGGATGTATTTGAAGGAGATTGGCCGAGTGCCCTTGCTTTCGGCGACTGATGAAATTGATTTGGCCCGTAAAGTCGAAGAAGGCGATGAATCGGCTAAACGGCGGTTGGCGGAAGCGAACCTCCGGTTGGTGGTGAGTATTGCTAAACGTTATGTGGGTCGTGGAATGCTTTTCTTGGATTTAATTCAGGAAGGAAATCTTGGACTGATTAAAGCTGTTGAAAAATTTGACTATCGAAAAGGATATAAATTTAGTACATACGCCACTTGGTGGATTCGCCAGGCGATTACCCGGGCTATTGCCGACCAGGCTCGTACCATCCGGATACCGGTTCATATGGTCGAAACTATCAACAAACTGATTCGGGTTTCCCGTCAGTTATTGCAGAGTTTGGGACGTGAACCAACCGCCGAAGAGATTGCGGTGGAAATGGAGATGAGCCCCGAGCGAGTACGCGAAATTATGAAAATTGCTCAGGAACCGGTTTCGTTGGAGACCCCCATTGGTGAAGAGGAAGATAGTCATTTAGGCGATTTTATTGAAGATCAGGATGCTCCGGCCCCGGCTGAAGCGGCTTCTTTTCGACTTTTAAAAGAACAGCTGGAAGAGGTTTTAAATACTTTAACTCCACGCGAAGAGAAGGTTTTAAGGCTGCGCTTTGGTCTTGATGACGGCCGGGCTCGAACATTGGAAGAGGTTGGTCAAATTTTTAACGTCACTCGGGAACGAATACGTCAAATCGAAGCCAAGGCTTTACGAAAATTAAGACATCCCAGTCGAAGCAAGAAGCTTAAGGATTTTCTTGATTAACAAAAATTCAAAGGAGCCAGTAGGAATAGTCTAGAAGAAAGTTACCGCTAAAAAATGGGGAGCGAGTGGAAGGATAATCGATGGTCGTGAAAATGAAAATACTTCTGGGCGTTGATCCAATTTTGGTAATTTAGGTTTTTCAATTGGCTCTTGATGTTTTTGATGATTCATTGTATAATATTTTATGTCACTTTTGGGCCCATAGCTCAGCGGTGGAGCAGTCGGCTCATAACCGATCGGTCCTTGGTTCGAACCCAAGTGGGCCCACCAATATGTAATCGTTAAGTGGGGAAACCCCACTTTTTTTGTTTCCAAAAAAGATTTGATTGTATAAATATCCTGAATTTTAAAAAGTTTACAAGGAAGCAGGATTTTAATTTTTTAATCCGGAATATACATAATGAAATTAGATGGCTAGGAGACACTATGCTGCAATTACAGCAGATAATGGAGGCGCTTGATCAATTAGCGCCTTGGGATTTGGCAGAAAGCTGGGATCATGTCGGATTACAAGTCGGCCATTACGATCAACCAGTTTCTAAAGTAATGGTTGCTTTGGATATTAACGAACAGGTCATTCAGGAAGGGTTGAATGACCAGGTGGACGGGTTTGTTGTCCATCATCCTTTGCTTTTTAAACCCATTACTCAAATTAATTTAGCGACTCCTATCGGACGATGTTTAGAGGAACTTATAAAACATCGGTTTTTTTTAATTGCTGCTCATACAAATGCCGATAAAGCAGCTGATGGTTTAAATCAGTTCTTGGCCAAACAATTTGGTCTCAACCAAATTAAGCTGCTTGAACCTTGCGAGTCCTCATTATCCCAAACATTATACAAAGTGACAGTTTTTTCACCCGTTGAATACGTTACGATGATTCGAAATGCCATGGTACGCGCCGGCGCAGGAAA
>DNPQ01000028.1 GCA_003501335.1 Bacillota bacterium | reverse complement strand
TTTCGCCCGAAGCATTGAGAGTACGCGGCTTTTTACCGGAGGAAACAATTACAGCCTTGGATAAATACTCCTGCTTTATAGTGGCGACCTTAAAAAGTTCACCTTCCTTTTGAATGGAAGTGACAGTCGTTAATTGTTCTTCTAAATGAAGTTCCTTGACTTGGGCCTCAAATTTTTCCATTAATGCTTGACCGTCGATTTCTTGAAAGCCCATATAATTTTCAATATCGGAAGTCCAGTTCACCTGACCCCCCAAATCCTCACTGATAATTAATGTTTTCAGCCCTTTCCGTGCTGCAAAAACGCCTGCCGTCATCCCAGACGGACCCGCCCCGACAATAATAAGGTCATATGTCATTTTTTCTCACCTCCGGCCTTTTTTAGTGAATTAGTGTAACATATTTTCAAGTCGTTCCGGATCAAAACCCACTACGTATTGTCCGCCTTTTTTAATCACCGGCACGCTCCGCTGACCGGTAAGTTCTATCATTTCCTGGGCAGCCCCGGAATCATCCGCCACATCTTTTTCACCAAAAGAAATCCCTTTTTCTTTTAAATAAGTTTTGGTTTTATGACACCAGGGACAACTCGGAGTTGTATAAACAATTACCTCTTCCATTATGACTCCTCCCATTTACTTTTTCAGAAGTAGTGTCTCCAAATTTAAATTCTCCTATCCGGCAAGAATAATTTGTTAATCAAACTCTGTTTCTCATACTAAAAAAAGGGGCTGTTGCAAAATATTTTTCTTTTGCAACAGCCCCTTTCTAAATAAAGCTTCAATTTCTCTTATTCAGTCTTATACCAGCTGGCCCACTCGGTATAACCTTGTTGCGGCGACAGCCTTTTAAGATGTTCACCCTTATCATCCATCACATAAAGTTCATCTTGAACAGAATCCCGATTCGATAAAAATAAAATATTCTTCCCGGATGGAGACCAGGCTGGGTAGAGATTATGACCGCGGCTGCCGGTTAAAGAAATTAACCGGTCCCTCCCGACTTCATACTTAAAAATAAGGCTCTCCGTCGGTAAACCATACGGTTGGTATTGAAATATTATCTCTTTTCCATCCTGTGACCACTCCGGCCTGAATGAACCCATACTCAAACTATTAAGAGACATGACAGGGAAAACTTGCTCTTGAACCAGACTCATTTTATGATTCGTTCGATTATAAAGATACAGTGAGTAAAAACCCGTCAATTGATCAGACTCTCGGGCATAAAAGACCAGCAGCTTAGAATCTGGAGACCATATAGGAAGTTCCGGGATAACCGTCATATTTTGAGGAAGAGTCCAACTGGTCTTCAATTTATCATTGGCCTTTTCCTGAATAAGTAATTCAAAACGCAATTTCACGCCTGCCTGATGTACGACAGCGACTGCCGACCCGTCTGCATTTAAAACTTTAATCGATGACGTGCCGGTAGTTGATAACGATGACGCCAAGGAAGGGTTGCTAACCGAGCGGATGCTGTCGTCGGAAAATTCGAGAATATAGAAATTCTGTTCATAAGGAGTTTCCGCTACAATAACAGCTTGATCCGGGGCTGCCGTTGAATCTGCATTATCTGCCAAACTCTGGACAGTGATATTCTCTTCATGAAAACGGTTTAACAGTTTGGCCTTTTGCTCGGCAGGTAGGTACTCAAAAAGTTGGTGATTGGTATAATAAAGAATATGTTTACGTATCAAAAAGACTTTAATATCCTTACCAGTCACTAAAGTCCGCTCTTCACCGCCGTCATCCTTCATCAAAAAAACCGTTTTTTGATCGCCGCTAACCTGGGAAAAAAGGACATTATCTTTTTCTGAACCTGCAAAGACCAAGGTTGACATGGTTAAAATTAATAAAATTATTAAACCCGGTAAGAATTTATTCTTCATGTCCGCACCATCATCCTCTCTATGAGCAACAAAGCTTTCGGAGCAACTAAAAGGTATTGTTGATAGATAGTTTATGAATCCGACAACAAAATCATCGATTTCTAGACCCCGAATGCTTTCGCTAAAAAAAGAATCATTCCTGTTCCAAAATGCCCCAATCAATCAACAAATTCTTGGTAATTGCTCTCCGCTACCCATCGGCAAAATCCTTTCACCGCCCATGCCAGTACGGACACTGACCAAACCGGGATTGGCTGAAGCAACTTTCCCGATTACAGTGGCTGCGGTACCAAAAGGATGCTGGTGGAGTAAACGGAGTAAATCTTCACCGATACATTCTCCACAAATAATGATGGCTTTTCCTTCATTGGCCAGATAGAAAGGATCTAATCCCAATAAAGCGCAAATTCCTTGCACTTGGGGTTTAACAGGTATCTTCTCTTCTTCCAAATGAATTGAAACCGAAGACTGTCTGGCAATTTCATTCAATGTTGTTGCCAGTCCCCCACGGGTAGGATCTCGCAAAACCCGGATTTGGCCGGGGAATTTTTGAATTAACGGCTTAAGTAGGTGATTTAATGGCGCAACATCGCTTTGCAGTTCCCCTTGGATGCCCAGTTCTCCCCGGGCAAGTAAAATTGCAGCTCCATGGTCTCCCATTGTGCCGGTCACGATGACTTGATCCCCGGGGCGGGCCAACTCGCCGCCCAAATGAATCAATGGGTCCACCCATCCAATGCCTGTCGTATTAATATAAATTCCGTCGGCAGCACCCTTGTTGACCACTTTGGTATCGCCGGCAACAACCTTCACGCCAGCTTCCACCGCCGTATCGGCCAAGGATTGTACAATTTGCTCCAGATCCCGGACAGAAAACCCTTCTTCGATGATAAATCCTGTGGTTAGGCCTAATATCTCCGCTCCCATCATGGTTAAATCATTGACAGTGCCGCAAATGGCAAGTCTTCCGATGTCACCGCCGGGAAACCGCCATGGTGTTACCACAAACGAATCTGTGGTCACGGCGATCCGGCTTGTTTCCTTATGGACTGCCTCCCCTCCCGGGCTAACGAATCCTTGGGAACTATTATAGGATAAATTACCGGGTATCTCTATAATAGAAGCATCATTACCTTTCAATAACTCCGGGTATTGCAATCGGGACCAGAAAACCCTCTGAATCAATTCGGCGGTGGCTTCTCCGCCTCCGCCCTCTGCCAATCGAATTCGATCTGCCATACGCTTTTACTCCTATTTATTAAGAATAAGATTTTGGGTAATAAAAATGAGCTGCACAAGTTCCTTCCGTAGAAACCATACAAGGGCCTACCGGATGTTCCGGTTGACATACTCCTCCAAAATGCGGGCAGTTTTCCGGTTCTTCTTTACCCAGCAATATCGGACCACAGAGACACCCCGGAGGCTCTTCCGATTTGATGGGTTTCATTGCAAATCGGACCCGGGCATCATAACTGCGATACATCGAATTGAACCCCATCCCGGATCCGGGCACCAGGCCAAGACCCCGCCATTCAGTGTCCTCTTGTATGAATACGTCCTTCATTAGTTGTTTTGCCGAAGGGTTCCCCTCTTCCGATACAGCTTGAGGATACATATTTTCCAGGCTAGGCCGGCGGCTTTCAATTTGCCGCGCCAAAGCCGTTAATCCCAGCCATAATTCAACCGGTCTAAAGCCAGTAACGACCGTGGGCAACTGATATTTAGAAACCAGAAAAGAAAAAGCCTTCGCCCCAATAATGACGCCAAGATGCCCCGGGGCGATCAAACCGTCCAAACTTATGGCCGGATCCTGCAATAATTGTTCCAAAGCCGGTCTCAAAACCTTAAGCGCCGGAAGTACCGAGAAATTCCTGATTTTCTGTTGGTAAGCTGTTTGAATCGCCAAGGCAATAACCGGCGCAGTCGTTTCAAAGCCGACTCCTAAAAATACAACTTCAACTTCCGGATGGGCCTTGGCGAATTCAACAGCATCCAAGGGTGTGTATACAACCCGTACTTGTCCTCCTTCAGCCCGGGCCTCCGCCAGTGTTCCAGTATTACCGGGTACTCTCAGTAAATCGCCAAAGGTCGTAATGATTGTTTGCGGTTGACGGCTAAGCCTGACAGCCTGCTCAATATAGCCGCTGCCGGTTACACATACCGGACAACCCGGACCCGATAATAACCTGACACCCTTTGGAAGCAATTGATGAATTCCGGCTTTCCGGATTACATGGGTATGAGTTCCGCAAACCTCCATTAATGTAAAATTAAAATCCTTAAAATGATTTTGGAACCGGCTGATAAGTTCAGCTAGATTACTTTCCTTCATCATCCCCGGCTCCAGAGAGTGATTCGCCGGTGGCTTCCTCACCCATCATTTCCTGAAACAATTTTAAGGTCTCCAGGGCCTCGTCTGCCGGTACAATTTGAATAGCACATCCGGCATGGACCAATAAATAATCGCCTACTTTAGCGCCGGGAACCAACCGGAGATCGGCCCGGCGGCTAACTCCGGAGAAATTAACTTCCCCCTGATTCCCATCAACTTTCATTAATTCACCGGGAACTGCTAAACACATCGGTAATTCCCCTTTCTATCATTAAGTTACCCAACCAAGCCTGCCCTAAAGCAATTCCGCCATCATTTAAAGGGATCTGCTCGGGTAAAAAAACCTCAAATCCCTCATTATGTAATATTTCGACTGCCAAATCCAGCAACAGACGATTTTGAAATACACCGCCGCTTAAAACAACCTGTTTATATCCTGTCTGGGCATAAATCTTCTCCACCATCTCGCCAATCAGAGCAGCCATCGTCCGATGAAATTTCATACTGATCACGCTTTTTTCACAGAAATCCATATCTTCCAGGACCTGCGTTACGATATCGCCTGGATCAACCCGGAAACCGTCTTCTCCATGATCGATATGATACCGATATATTCCAGCGGCAGTATTATCCGCAATATTTTCAAGCCAAACTGCAGCCTCGCCCTCATAACCAACCTGTAATGGTCCGCCAATCAGGGCGGCCACTCCATCAAAAAGCCGGCCGACCGAGGAAGTATAAGGAGTATTGATACCCAATTGAATAGCCTTTCGGAGGGCTGTCCATTGATCAGCCAACTTTTTTTCAGCCAGCCTGTTTAAGAATCTTTCTGAACCTGTTGGTTGTAAATAAGATGCGGCCATCCGCCAAGGCTCTCTTACGGCCCCTTCACCGCCAGGCATTGGATAATAACTGAAAAAAGCATTTCTTTTCCAGCAGGCGCCTTCACCGCTAAAAAACTCTCCACCCCATATTTTACCGTCAGTGCCGTATCCCGAACCGTCAAAAGCGACCCCGATGACGGGTCCCTCGATTTGACAAGCAGCAATGACAGTGTTTACATGAGCCAGGTGGTGTTGGACGCCAATGGTTTTAAGGGATGAGTTTCGGGCAAACATTGTTGAATTATAATCCGGATGAAGATCATGAATGGCCCACTCGGGCTTACATTGTAATAAACGCTGAAAACGGAGAATGGTTTCCTGATAGCTGATAAAAGTCTCCAATTGATCCAAATCACCCTGGTGTGGGCTTAAAAAAACCTGTTCTCCTTTGGTAAGGGCAAAAACATTCTTTTGTTGAGCCCCGCAGGCGAGCAGGGGGACCAATGAGCGGCCGACTTTAACGGGAGCCGGAGCATATCCCCGGGAACGACGGATACCCAATAGTTTACCCTGTCCAAAACGCATCACCGAATCATCACACCGCCAAAGGATTGGACGGTTATGGCCTAAAAAGCCGTCAACCATGAAAGTCAATTCTTGGAATGCCAATGAATCATCGATAGTCAGGGGTTCGCCCGATCGGTTGCCGCTGGTCATTACCAGGGCTGAAATTCCACTATCATTATCGTCCATGGTGAATAATCCCAAATGAATTCCGGTATAGGGTAAAAACGCACCCAGTTCCTTGAGATCCGGATTGACCGAATGAGCAATCCGGCCTGTCCTTATTTGTTTCAATAACAAAATTGGGCGGGCTGCCGAAGTCAGTACTTTCGCTTCGTCATCGGAGACTTCGCATTCGGCTTTTAAAGTTTCCATATCACGAAACATAACTGCAAAAGCCCGGTTATCCCGTCCTTTGAGAATTCGAAGCCTTGCTACGGCTTGCTCACTAGAAGCCAAACAAGCCAGATGATAGCCTCCGATCCCCTTAATTCCGATAATGCCGCCGTTGTTTAAGATCTTCCCGGCATGAAAAAAGGGATCTCCCGGCACCATTTCTCCCTCCGAATCAGCAAACCACAGGCTCGGGCCACATTCCGGACAAGCCATGGTTTGAGCATGAAAGCGGCGGTCTCCCGGCGAAGAATATTCAGCCTGACACTTTGAACACAATGGAAACTTTACCATTGAGGTCCTTGAACGGTCAAACGGCAAATCCTCCATAATAGTAAAACGGGGTCCGCAAACAATACAACTATTCAAAAAATAGCGAGAGCGGCGATCCGTTTGATTCCTGATTTCCTCCATGCAAGTCTCACAAATTCCCTGGTCGGGCAGGGGTGAACCGCTGATTTGGCCGGATTCACTCGTTAAAATCACAAATTTGCTTTCAGAAACAGCAGGTATGTCAACAACCGCAACCGAGTCGATCACAGCGGCGGCAGGAGCCTGCAGGGGTAGATTTTTCAAAAAAGAGCTTATCTTGGACTTCTCCCCCTGAATTTCAAGCTCCACGCCTCCGAAATTGTTGCGTACCCATCCGGTAATCCCTTCGTGAGCCGCCAAATTATACAAAAAGGGTCGGAAACCAACCCCTTGTACCAACCCGCTAATATCTAAATGACGCCGTTCCATATTCTCTCACTCAGCCCAATAAACTGCTACCTGAACAGCCAGCCAATTAACCCAATTTTCAAGTCCGGCGCCTGTTTTACATGAGATTTCGAACACCGGAAGTTTCGGTTTAAGGCTGTTAATGCCTTCATAAAACCGCTTTAAATTAAAGTTTACCGCCGACTGCAAATCGGTTTTATTTAATATCACCACATGGGCGGTTTGGAAAATATCAGGATATTTAAACGGTTTATCATCGCCTTCGCTAGCGCCTACCACCACGACCCGAATCATTTCTCCCAAAGGATAGCTGGCGGTACAAATTAAATTACCCACATTTTCAATAAACAAAAGAGTCCGGGGCGCTATCTCAAAATGGTTAAGCGCATCCGCAACCATCGTCGCGTCCAGATGGCAGACTCCTTCGGTATTGATTTGATAAGCCGGAATTCCGGCCGACTTTAACAAATCCGTATCGATGCTGGATGCCGGATCCCCTTCAATAACCGCCATCGGTACTTTTAGTAAGCGAGCGGTACTTTTAATGATACTGGTTTTTCCAGCGCCCGGAGTACCCATCAAATTGAGTGCCATGAGCCCCCGCTTTTTCATCAATTCAGCATTAGCCGCCGCCAATTTAGCTTCATTTTCAAATAAATCCTGCTCAATTTCAATTTTCATTCATTATCCACCTCAATACTTTCTACTAAACATTGCTGTCCTGTATCGGTTAAGCGGGCCAGATTACCGCAGTCCGGGCAGGTGAAATCTCTGGAATCCTTTGTAAACTCTTTCTGACATTGTATACAAAATAAACGGGCTTTAATCCGGTTAAATTCTAAAGTCGCCTGCTCCGCAATGGTATCTTTGGCAAGTAAGCGGAAATAAGCCTCAACCGATCTTTCGACAATTCCTGAAAGTTCACCCACGGCAATCGTTACTTTCATAACTTGCTTCGCTTGATGGGCCTTCGCTTCGTCGAGTATGATTTTAAACATTTTCTCCGTTAATGCCAATTCATGCATGGACTTTACCGGGCCTGCAAATAAGGACCCGCTCTCTCCCTGCCAAATCTGTTAATGATTCACTGCTAAAGCCATTTTCTAAGGCGATAGATTCTAAAAGGCTCCGTTGATCATCACCATGTTCTAGAATCAATACACCATCTTCGGAGATAACTTTTTTTACTTGGGGAAACAATCGCCTATAGATATCAAGCCCGTCGGAACCTCCGTCCAAAGCTAGTCGCGGTTCTTGCCGTACTTCGACTTGTAGTTTGGCGATCTCTGCTGATGGGATATAGGGAGGGTTGGAAACAATCAGGTCAAACTTGGCTTCCGGCGCCGCATCTTTCAATATGGGTTCCAGTAAATCACCGGTTAAAAAGGTAATCCGGGAATCCACTGCTAAACTACAGGCATTTTCTTGAGCAATCTTTACGGCCTGCTCAGAAATATCAATGGCCAACCATTCACTTTGGACCATTAATTTGGCAAGCGCAATCACAATCGCTCCGCTTCCGGTGCCTACATCAACGCCCCGGATAGGAACCGTACGATTTTTAAATAAATCATAAGCCGCTTCGACCAAGATTTCGGTTTCGGGACGAGGAATAAGGACATCCGGGGTTACCGCGAGATCCCAGCTTAAAAAAGATTTTTTGCCGATAAGATAAGCAAGGGGTAAGCCCTGAACCCTTTTCACAATAATTCCCCGGTATTGCTGGATCTCCCGGGGTTCAAGCGGACGGTCCCACTCGGAATAAAGCTTTACCCGGGGCATATCTAAAATATGAGCCAACAACAGATCCGCCTCTAAACGAGGACCGGGAATACCCTTATCCGCAAAAAACGGTACTGTTTTTGTGATAATTTCACCAATCGTCAAGT
>DNPQ01000031.1:1608-3790 GCA_003501335.1 Bacillota bacterium | reverse complement strand
TAGAAGCCATCAAACAGCATGATGGGATTTTGGTCATTGGCACTTCTGAGACCGGCAATCATTTAAGCGGTGAGAATTATTGGGCAATGCTCAACCGGGATAAAGCCGTTAAACCTTATTTTTCAGTATTGGGTGGCGCCGGACGTTGCTCATATATTTGGTTTCCGCCTATTTTAGCCAATCCCAAAGCCTTTCGGGGGCTCCGTGTTTTCTATTACTTAAATCCGACCTATTGGCGAGAAGATTTGAATGGTTTTTCCGAACCCTATTATGATCGCTATAATGGCGCGTTATTGGTTCGTTCTATTTTTCCGGCAGCGAAACGATATGAATTACAATCGTTTGTGAAACCTTATTTCCAAGGTAAGTACCAGCAAGAGGATTGGCGAGATTATTGGGTCGATGGCCTTAAAGATTTTAACAGTTTTTATTCGTATGATTTATATCATCTCTTAAAAGGCGGGTTTCCACGTAAAATTCATAATTATCGCTACCCCGCCCCGGCCCAGATTTGGATGTGGCAATATGGCTTAGATCTTACCCATAATGTGAGTGATGACTATTGGGCACAAAATCCAGCCACGGGTATTCCGAAAATTGGCGCCTCAGAGTTTCAATATCAGGCCTTGGCTGCGTTTATCAAGCTTTCCAAGGAGGTTGACATGGATCTGGTCGTTTTCATTGGACCCTATAATGGAATTTTAGCCCGTCATTTTTCGCCGGAGGTCATTCCCGAATATAAAACCGTAGTTGAGAGGGTGAAACATATCCTTATCCAATCGAAGACTCAGTTCATCGATGGTTCCGACTTATCTTTTAGTGAAGGAGTATTTCGTGATGTACAACATAATTCAACATTTGGTGCTTGGAAAATCGAACAGAAGATTGCCGCCTATTACAACCGCTGAAAAAGTAATTTTATTTTTATTTTGTCTTGCTGCTTTATTATATCTATTGACTAAAGAAGAAATTGCCGATATTCCTTATGTATATAGCAATTTTTAATGAACTCGGTTTGCTGTAACCGATAAATGAGTGACAGAGATTGGAGCGATCAATGGTGACTCAGGAAAGTGTGTCTGCAGGTATTTCCGGGTGCGACACAGCACTGACAAGACTCTTGAATCAACTTCCGTCCGGCCAAGCGATTGTGGTGATAGGGAAAACGGGTTTCCGGGCTGAGATGGGTCTTTATGAACAAAAGAGCGGAGGATGGAGCCTTATTAAGAAAATACCCGCTAGTGTAGGAGCTGGCGGTATGGGTAAAACCAAGGAGGGCGACCAAAAATCCCCTACAGGTATCTTTTCACTGGGGATAGCATTTGGTCTCATTGCCCAACCTGCAGGAGTCAGGTATCCTTATGTTTGTCTGACACCGGAAGATTACTGGGTTGATGACAGCAGGTCGGCGGATTATAATCGCTGGGTTCATTACCATGATGGTGATCAAAAAGACTGGCAAAGCGCAGAACGGCTTTGCCAGGAAACCATTTGTTACCGGCATGCGGTGGTGATCAACTATAATGCGGTCCGGGAGCCCGGCAAAGGAAGCGCCATTTTTCTTCACGTCTGGAAAGGCGAGGATCAGCCGACCGGAGGGTGTACGGCCGTATCGGAGGGAAATATGGCCCTGATCCTTCAATGGTTAGACCCAAGGCAGGCGCCGTTTATCGTTCAGGGAACTCCTGAGGAGATCATGGAAATGGCGAAGGGGAAGCGACATTCCTAATATGCAAGTCTTTAAGAATGTCTTCGGCGATCCCTTTTTCTCCGGCTATTAAATAGGCGGTCTTCGGTGCTTGTCCGCAATTTAATTTATAAAGTTCTTCAAAAGCTTGCGGATCATGATTTTGACAGCGTATGACTACTGCGGTCCGTTCCAAACTTTTACCTCCTTTGGCAAAAGCATTCACTATATAAGAGACAACAAGCCAAGAAAAGGTTCATTCGAAAAAAGGTTTTTTTAAAGTAATGAATTTGTGGGAAATGGGATTGTCAGATGGGCCTATATTTGAGAGGAGAGGTCATGACTCAGGGAAAGAGGTAGGAAGGAGGCGGAGAATGGAGATTAAAGATTGACGAAGCGCTTTCCAACTAGAAATTTACAAGAAATCAGCAATACCTTCTGGCTCCCCAAAATTCCTCTCCGTAAACTCTGCCTTGATAAGCTTCAATCCGGATC
>DNPQ01000031.1:0-1594 GCA_003501335.1 Bacillota bacterium | reverse complement strand
AAGCCAAGAAAAGGTTCATTCGAAAAAAGGTTTTTTTAAACAATGAATTTGTGTGAAGTGGGATTGCCAGATGGGCCTATATTAAAGAGGAGAGGTCATGACTCTGGGAAAAAGTTTGGAAGGAGGCGGAGAATTGAGATTAAAGATTGACGAAGCGCTTTCCAACGAGAAATTTATAACAAATTAGCAATACCTTCTGGCTCCCCAAAATTCCTCTCCGTAAACTCCGCCTTGATAAGCTTCAATCCGGATCAGGGATTTACTGTTGGGTGAATGAATCATCAAACCCTCGCCGATATACATTCCCACATGATGGATTTTTTCTTTAAGTCGATCTTTGGCAAAGAAAAGCAAGTCTCCCGCTTGTAAATGTTCTTTTTCAACCGCTGTTCCCTTCTCAGCCTGTTCGGAGGCATCCCGGGGAATGAGTATGCCCTGGGACTGGTAGAGCCGGAACATAAAACCGGAACAATCAAATCCCCAACTGGAGGTACCTCCCCATAAATAGGGTAACCCCAAAAATTGCCGGGCTTCTTGAACGATATTTTTACCATCAAAAAACAGTTCGCTTTCTTTATGGATATCGCGGCGGGCGAGATAACCGGCGGTTTCGTCCGGTAACTGGACTTCCAAATAATTTTCAGTTTCTTTTAAAATGGGCAGGCGGGTTTGGTAGCTGAGCTGGCCACGGGAATTAGTTAAAGCGGAGTCGGCAAATAAACCAGCCTTGGGTTTTGATACGACGGCTTCAGCCTGGTTTTTGTGATCATTGAAGTCAGCCGGATGACAACCAATCTGTTTCGTCAGTATCCAGCCGGGATAACCCAGTTTATTCTGAACTGTCGGTTGTTTCACTGCAGCAACTTTGAGCCAATCGCCTTGCTGTTCCAGAATAGCCACCGCTTCTCCATAGAGCGCTGTGGTATCAACCTTGCCGACCAGCCATAAACGTTCTTCAGTATTTAAATTTCCAGCCCAACGGGCCGGATCGGCGGCGGCCAAATTACTGATATCTTGAGATTGTATCTCGCCCGGTTTGGACCAAAACACCGCCATGGGGACATTGATAACCCCGTAACGCGCTATCGATATATCCTTTGCCATACAGGACTCACCCTTAGTGGAGCAATTTTGACTTCTTTTTTATTATACCATCATGAAAGATTGTCCGGATCGTATTTCTGAATTTCCATGTTTGCTTTTCCTTGGGTAAAAAAATTTTTTGAGCCCGGGAAAAATTATTTATCGCTGGAATTAAATTTTTTTGGCGAGAAATAATTCCCTGAGCGATAGAAATAATTTTTTTTATGGTTCGGGGGATTCTTTGGACGACAGAAAGAATTTTTTCCGGGGCTAAATCGATCATGATGTTGACACAAAGAATTATTTCTGTGACTCATTCGATTCCCTGAACGGAAGAAAGAATTATTTTTGTGATGGATTGGATTTTTGGGACGGCAAAAAGAATTTTGGGAGAGAGTCAATGGATTTTTTGAGAGAGGAAAAGAATTATTTTTGGGGGTTATGGGATTCTTGGGAGGGGAGAAAGGATTATCGATTATCTCTTTCACTCAACATTCGGTGCGGCCGGGCA
>DNPQ01000314.1 GCA_003501335.1 Bacillota bacterium | reverse complement strand
GCCATTTAATAACGTAGCCTTTTTATAGAGCGGGTTTTTTTGAAATTCGGAAAAAGGAACAACACTACAACCAGTATAATCAGTCCCCACGCTATAATTTAATCCGTTATTACCATATACGGTAATCATAGAGATAAAGCTTTTGGCGGCCATAATGGTGTTTAGATAAATAAATGGTTCCCAATTTTCATACTTTGTCTGGTATATCTGGACATCCGGAATTTGCAAAATTCGTTGCATGTTGGCATCAATAATGATCAGGGAGGAGATATCTTCGGCGTCACCGAGCAGTTGGTCCAGGTTGTTGGCTACTTGCCGCACCAAAGCCAATTGTGACTGGGTGACTTTGTTTACCACTTGATCGACTGCAATCGAATAAGAATAAAATCCTACCGTCAAAATTGCCAGAAATAAAATCAAAGCCACAAAAACCAGGATTTTAGCTTTTAAACTTAAACGTTGAATGGCATTGGTCAATATGACAATTTTATTCAGCAAAATAATCACTCCCGGATGATCTTTTCGCTTCCTTTCACGAAAATACCTGCGCGGGGATTAAGCTCTAAAAATTTTAAACTATTTATGAAATTTTCCCCCTTACAATTATATTTCGGATATGTAAAAATTACATTATAGATGGAAGAGGCTGTCGCGAAAAGAAAAATATCGATAGAGATATACAATATATAAGTTTCCGCATATCCATAGGAGCAATATATTGTATCACCTAGGTGCGCGCATCTTATTGATTTTAAACACTTTTGCAACAGCCCTTTACAAAATAAAAGGAGGGTAAGAAATGAAACGGGTTTTAGCAATTTCTTGTGTTTTAGTTCTTTTATGTACGATTGTTCTAGCCAGTGTATTTAGCGCTGAGCCAAGAATCACCCTGCGGATGGGCGATCCTCATCCCGATCGGCAACATACTTGGGGTGCGGTTATTGAGCAAATCAACGCCGCTTTTGAAAAGGCGCATCCCAATGTGAAAATCGTATCCGAAAGTTATCAAGATCAAGCATGGCAACAAAAAGTGAAGATTTATGCCGCTTCCAATCAACTCCCGGATGTCTTTAAATACTGGTCTTTCGCTCAATATACCGGAGCGCTTGCGAATGCCGGCTTATTGCTGCCTATACCGGAAAAACAGTTTGCCAATATGGGTTGGCTCCCCGGGACCCTTGATCCCAATCGTTTTAATGGCAAATTATACGGTCTGCCGATTTCCGTTGATTTCTTGGTTATTTACTACAATAAAGCTATCTTTAAAAAATATGGTCTAAAAGTTCCTTCAACCATTAATCAATTAATTGCCACCGCCAAGGTTTTCCATGATAACAATGTCATTCCTATGGTCACCGATGGTAAAGACGCTTGGCCGCTTAATCTGCTGTGGGACAATTTAGTTATCAGAACGACCGGCAACCCGACTCTCATTCCTCAAACGATGGACCGCAAATTTAAATTTACAAACCCGCTCTTTATGCCGGGGACTAAAATGTATAAACAGCTTATTGACAGCAAACTGTTCGCCGATGATCTGCTGACCTCCGATTATGGCGCTTCCCGTAACCTTTTCGGCCAGGAAAAAGCCGCCATGTATCTGATGGGTTCTTGGGAACAAGGTCTCTCCACCGACACTTCATTCTCAGAATCTTTCCGCAATAATGTTAGTGTTATGAAAATCCCAGCCGGCCCCAAAGGCACAATTAACGACCTGCAAGCATGGGGTGGCGGAAACTATGTCATCAGTGCCCACACCAAATATAAATCATTATGCATTGATTATTTAAAGATGTTATACACCATGTTCCCGAAATTAGTCTGGGAAAACAAAGTTTGTATCCCGGCCCAGAAAGTAAAGACCAGCCCGTCTGATAATCAACTTTCAAAAGACTTGATGGCTATTTTGAGCAGCGCCAAGACAACCAGTGGAACCGTTCACATCGATCTTTCCACCGCTGACTTCAATACCACCGGTAATAAACTGATTCAAGAATTAACCGCCGGACTTAAAACTCCGGACCAATTCTTATCTGAATTGGATACAGCAGCCGAAACGGCTTCTAAGAGCAAGTAAAACGTAACAGAAATCAATGTGGGCAGAACAATATTAATTCTGCCCACATTGATTTCTGCCCCGAGCATGCGCAGGGCAAGCATTATAAATTAAAAATATGTAGCGAGTGATAATCATGAATAAATTTTTCTCCAATAAAAGAGACATTTTCTTGATGGTTCTGCCAGGGGTTGCTTTTTTATTGTTCGCGATGTTCTTGCCTATCTTGATGAGTGTGTATTATGGGATGACCGATTGGAGCGGTATCGGCAAGCCCCATTTTATCGGAATTGCCAATTTTAAAGCAGTGCTCTTTACAGACCCGGTATTCTGGCTCTCCTTACTCAATGCGTTAATCCTTAGCTTAGTTACCATATTCATTCAAAACCCAATCGCTTTTATCATTTGTGTTATGCTTATCGCCAGTAAAAAAGGAGAACGTTTTTTCCGGACGGTCTATTTTATCCCTGCAGTCATTTCCGTCGTCGTCACCACCCGGCTGTGGGTCCAAATTTTTAGCCCGCAGTTCGGTCTTTTAAATAAATTTTTATCTTTGATTGGCTTGGGTTTTCTCAGAACCGATTGGCTCAGCAATGTTCATACCGCACTGGGATCGGTAATTTTCATCACAGTATGGCAGGGCTTTGGTTGGGCGATACTTTTTTACTATTCCGGTCTGGTGGGCATACCCAAGGAATTACAAGAAGCCGCCAAGATCGATGGAGCCAGCGGAGTTAAATTATACACCAAAATTGTTTTACCGCTGATGATGCCGGTTATTAAGGTAATCATCCTTAATGCCTTGATTAACTGCTTAAAGCAGATGGAAACTGTTTATTTGTCTACCGGAGGTGGACCGGGAGATGTGACGCAATTCTTGGCCAATTATTTGTATCAAAAAGCATTTGTTTCCAGTCAATACGGATATGGAAATGCAATATCGGTTTTGTTTGTAATCATCTGCATATTGGCGACCTACTTACTGAACCGTTTTACCAAGGAAGACGTAGGAGAGTTTTAATACCAATTTGCATATGGCAGCGTTTATTTGAATGCAAATTTGTATAAAGGACTGGAGAAACTATTATGGCAAAAATTAT
>DNPQ01000146.1 GCA_003501335.1 Bacillota bacterium | reverse complement strand
CAATTTTTCAAAGGGATTACCCCACCCATCAAAAAGCCGGAAAAAATCTTGATGACTATTGCATAGCTGTTTATCCATCAAATAATTGAAAGCTTTCCAACCGCCTCGTTCCCGGTGATTCATATACACTTGATATTCAGAAAAAGATACTCCCGGGTACTTGCCTTCGAGATACCGAATACTTTCGTCATCCTTCTCCTCCATTAACTGCCGATTCATGGTAAGAAGCGCTTGCAATTCATGGTTTGCGGGATCAACTCCCAGACCAAGGATGTGATAATTACGTTGTTGATATGATGTATTGATTTCCACCCCTTTTATAAAACCAAGGTCTAATTCCCTTGCTTGACCGGCGACTTCCGTCAGGTTCTCCGTAGAATCATGATCTGTGACGGCAAATAAACCTATACCGGCATTTTTTATTTTGGAAACTAATTTTTCAGGTCCCCAGGTCCCGTCGGAAGCCGTAGTATGAAGGTGCAAATCAACCTTGAGGTTATCACCCATGTTTTATCACTCCGGTTTCATCCTGTGTTTAATGATGAAAAAGCCGCAACCCGGTTAGAGCCATGACCATGACGTATTCATTACAGGCCTTGATTACGATCTCTTCGCGCACTGAGCCACCCGGTTGAACTATATATTTAACACCGCTGTGATAGGCCCGGTCAATGTTATCCCGGAAGGGAAAAAAGGCATCCGAGCCCAAGGTTACATCTTGCATTTTTTTCAGCCAGGCCGCTTTTTCATTGGTGGAAAGCCGCTTCGGAACTTGCTCCAGTACATCATTAAGTAACGCTAATTCATGTTCGGTGGCATCATTGCGCAGGTATAAATCAATGGCATTGTCCCGGTCCGGTCTACCCAGTCCTTGCTTAAACTTCAGATCCAAAACTTGGGGGTGCTGTTTAAGATACCAGAGATCAGCCTTATCTCCCGCCAAGCGTGTGCAATGAATTCTGGATTGCTGCCCGGCGCCACAGCCGATCACTTGGCCGTCCAAACAATAACAGACTGAATTAGACTGGGTATATTTCAGAGTAATCATGGCAATAATCATATCTCTTTGGGCCTGGGCGGGTAGATCTTTGTTCTCAGTGACAATATTTTTAAGATGTTCCAAGCCAGGAACTACATCATTCTTTCCCTGGACAAACTCGATACCGTAAATTATCCTTTTTTCTTGTTTTTGAGGTACAAAGCCGGGATCCATTTGAATGATATTATATTTGCCGCCCTTCTTCTGCTTCAAAATTTCCAAAGCTTCCGGCGCATAACCCGGAGCAATCACTCCATCGGAGACCTCTTTTTTAAGCAGTTTAGCCGTAGCTACATCCACCGTATCACTCAAAGCGGCCCAATCACCGAAGGAAGACATCCGGTCCGCCCCCCTGGCCCGGGCATAGGCTGAAGCTAATGAGGATAATTCAATATCATCGGTAAAATATGCTTTTTTCAAATCCCCGGATAACGGCAAACCTATAGCTGCTCCTGCCGGGCTGACATGTTTAAAAGAGGCCGCGGCCGGCATATTCAGCACGGTTTTTAATTCCTTCACCAACTGCCAAGAGTTTAAGGCATCCAAAAAATTAATATATCCGGGATTCCCGTTGACGATCGTAAATGGCAATTCACCACTGACTGCCCGTATTTCCGCCGGCTTTTGATGGGGATTGCATCCGTACTTCAATTCATAAGATTTCATTATCATTCTCCTTTTTTTAAATAAAAAACCGCCCAGGTATAGTTTGTACCCAGGCGGTCGATAATCGTTTTCACTCATGCTCCCTATGGTTAATTCCATGACCCGCCAGTTACATGAGGAAGTTCTAATTATGCTTTTTGTATTTTCAGTATAGGGGATCTGCATCAAAGTGTCAATATAAAGAATCCATAATCAATTCTAATTTATTCCAAGGAATATCCCAGCGAGGCCAACCCTGTAAAATTTTAAATTGACAATAATAGTTCCATATAGTACTATTTGGTATAGACCGATTGGAAAAGGGGTTTCTACAATACTCGAACCAACACAAGGTGGTTTTTTAATTTCCCAGCTTAGCCAAGTTCAAGCTCGCATCTTTGAAAAATTACTCAAAGAGCATGGAATTGATAATATTAATGGTCCTCAGGGCCGCATCCTTTTTGTTTTATGGCAAAATGACGACCTGCCCATCAGGGAAGTCGGGCAGAGGACCTCGCTTTCCAAGTCCGCCCTTACCAGTATGCTCGACCGGATGGAACAGCAAGGTCATATCCAAAAAAATTACGACCCCAATGACCGGCGCCAGATACGGATTACCTTATCAAAAAAAACGAAAACCCTTAATCAAAGATATCTTGAAGTGTCCAAGCAGATGAATCGAATTTTCTATCAGGGCCTTTCCGATGATGAAGTTGCCAACTTTGAAAAAGCGCTGGCAAAAATTCTCGATAATTTGAAGCAATATGAAAGAGGCTAGTAAATATGAATCAAAAAATTATGACTGAAATCAACCAATTAGTTGCCGATACCCGCAATATTATTGTCTGTTCGGTTGACGAGAAAGGGTATCCCAATGCCAAAGCGATGTTTAAAACCGTTCATGATGACTTAAAATCCTTTTACTTCTCCACCAATACTTCTTCTATGAGAACACAGCAATTTATGAAAAATTCCCAAGCCAGTCTCTATTTTTGCGGTAATGAGGAAATCAATGGGTTGATGCTGATCGGTGAGATGAAGGTATTGACCGACAGCGCGATTAAACAGCAATTCTGGCAGGAGGGCTGGAAAATATTTTATCCCAAAGGAGTAAACGACCCGGATTATTGCATTTTGCAGTTTACTGCTAAACAAGGCCATTATTATCATGCTTTACAAAAGCACAATTTCGATATTGAATAACTCTTTCATATTCTTGAAAACGAATTTAAATGGACATCAATGAACCCGGAGGCGCAGCATATGAGTTTTAATGGATTTTGCAGCAACACTTTAGAGTTTCTTATCGAAAACCGGCTGAATGACAGTAAGTCATGGTTTGAGGAACATAAAACGGAGTACAACGATTTTGTCTTATCACCCTTAAAAGAACTCGTCGGTGAATTAAGTCCTCATATTCTAGAACTTGATCCGCTTATCGGGGTAACACCGGCTATCGGTAAAACTATCTCCCGGATCTACCGGGACACCCGTTTTTCGAAAGATAAATCGTTTTTCCGCGAGAATATGTGGTTGGTTTTCATGCGTGATAAAAGATCCTGTCCAGAATGGCCCGCTTTTTACTTTGATATTTCTCCGATGCATCTTAGCTATGGGATGGGGTACTATGCTACATCAAAAGAAACCTTACAACTTTTCCGCGAATATATCGTCAAAAATCATCCGGCTTTTTTAAAGGCATTAACCTGTTATCAGCAGCAGGATACCTTCCAATTCACCGGTGAAAAATACAAAAAACTGCAGTCTGCTGCGCTCCCCGAACCCATTAAAGATTGGTATGTCCGTAAAAATATCAATTTCGACCACACCTCGGCCAATTTGAAGCCAACCTTTTCCAAGCAAATCGTCAAAGAGTTAAAAACAGGTTATGATATTCTCCAGCCCATCTATGCTTTTTTATGCGATATCCAGGAAAGGCGGCTCAAAGAATAACTAATTATCGCATTTAATTTTTTATCCAATTGACTAGCTTGATCCCGTGTACAATGGTTTGAGGAGTGGGGTTGTGAGCGCAAAAATGATAATCATCCGTAATATCCTATTCGTAATTGTAATGATCCCAGTTTTATCTTTTATGTTATTCTTGGCTTATATGTCCCTTGTGGATTATCGGCCCAAAGAAAAGATAAAGGTTATGACGACCACTCAGCCGGAAAGCGTCCTGCCGGCAAACCGTAAATTCTCCATCACCACCTTTAATATCGGGTATTGTGGCTTAGACAATACGCAAGATTTCTTTATGGATGGGGGAACACGTTCTGGTTCCGCAAGTAAACAACAAACCTTGACCAATCTTTACCGGATCACTGATTATCTGAAAAGTCTGGACTCCGATTTTCTTTTCATTCAAGAGGTTGACCGCAAGGCCAAAAGGAGTTTTTATCTTGACGAACTGTCCTATATGAGCTCTCAATTTCCCAAACACAATGTTGCCTTTGGAACAAACTATAAAGTGGCTTATGTGCCCGTTCCCTTAACTCATCCAATGGGCTCCGTTCTTTCAGGTCTGGCACTGTTTTCACGTTACAAAGCCGATTCATGGATCCGGTATCAATATCCCGGCCAAGAAAGTTGGCCCCGGCAACTGTTCGAACTTGATCGCTGTTTTCTGGAAACCAAAATCCCCGTTAATAACGGAAAAATACTTGTTTTAATCAATTCCCATCTTTCCGCTTTTGATAAAGGCGGTAAAATCCGCAAACTGCAATTACAATTTCTAAAGAAACACATTATTCACGAATATCATAGCGGCAACTATGTCATTGTCGGTGGAGACTGGAATCATAGTCTACCAAACACTGATCCTGAAAACTTTCCCCATCAGGAAGCTTCACCATTTTGGCTGCAAAATCTACCGGCTGATTTTACGCCCGCCGGATTTAAATGGGCTTGTGATCTAAAAACGCCGACTGTGAGAACAGATGCTAAGGCTTACCGGGACGGCATTAACTATACCGCCATCATTGATGGGTTCTTAGTCTCTCCCAATGTTGGAAT
>DNPQ01000247.1:938-2525 GCA_003501335.1 Bacillota bacterium | reverse complement strand
TCATGCCGCAAATTTTCCGTAGACGCAATGGCGATCTCTTTGCGAAGTTTGACATTTTCACCTTTGACCGCTCCGTGCTGGGTCCCATAAGAAATCGCCAGGCAATCGACTTTGGTTTTCCGGAAAAAATCACAAACTGTCATCGGATTGGTATAAGACGATTTTTCCGAGAACACATCATCCTCAACTCCGGCTAGAACGCCCAATTCTCCTTCGACCGTTACTCCCAAAGCGTGGGCATATTTAACGACTTCTCTGGTTAATTCGACATTTTGCTCAAAAGGCAAGGAAGAGCCATCAATCATGACCGAGGTATACCCGCCTTCAATCGCCGCTTTGACCGACTCAAAGTCTTTTCCGTGGTCTAAATGCATCACAATTGGAATCGGAGAATTCCCGCCATACTTTTTCACTGCATCGGCAATCCGTTTGGCGCCAATCTTTTTATCCGCGACCGTGCCATTCATAAAATCGGGCCGTCCGCCCATAAAAGCGTTGGCCAAATCGGCTCCTTGAAGAATAGCGGCGGAACGGAACATTTCATGAACCTCAATTACGGCCTGAGCTTGAGCTACGACATTGACATTAAATGCGCCATGAGCAAAATGGTATTTGTTGCTGGCTTCCAACAGCGGTCTCAGTGGTACTAACATTTTTATTCATCCTTTCTTTTATTAAAAACTTCTTAAATAAACACAATCCAAATCCTTTCGGTTATTCTTCTCCGGTAATCCTGGGCATACTTTCTTGTGCCCCGACAAAGCGGGACAAAATTCTTAATCGTTAAAAAATGATTTAAATACTAAAGTTGCTGCTCCGACTTCATAAAGATTATCTCGGACTTGACGCTTTTTGATAATGACACCTCCGGCGAGTGGACTGAAAATTTTTTCCAGGGTCAGCGTTTTAACTCTTTCAAAAAAAGTGGCGCTTGCATCGAATAAAGTACCCGACAAAACAATTAATTCCGGATTGAAGCTTCCGATCTGATTGGATAGGCCGATACTTAAATAGTAAGCGGCTTCCTCCAGCATTTGTAGACATAAAGAGTCCCCCGCTTCTGCACAGTGACAGATTAAAGAATAATCGACTTTTTCAAATTGAGTTCCTGCTTTCTCGAGCAACAGCGATTTTAAGCCGTTTTTCAAAGCCTCCTGAGTATTTTTTTCAAGCGCTTCCGTCGAACTGTATGCTTCAATACAGCCATGTCTGCCGCAATTACACAACCGACCGTCGGAATTCACAATCATATGACCAAGTCCGGTGGTAAAATTGTTTTTCCCCCGCAGAACTTTTCCATCAATAATAATCCCGTTTCCAACGCCTTCACTGCATATCACATAAATCAAATTTTGACATCCAGCGCCGAACCCGTACCAGTATTCTCCCAAAGCCCGGGTATTGGCATTATTATCAATCGCTATCTCCCAGCCTGTTCTTTCCCATAAATAATCTTTCAAATGAATGTCGACGAGCTGATGGGCGATAGCAAAATCAAGAATAATCCCCCGGTTGTAATCTACGATCCCAGGCGCTCCGATACCGACACCCAGTATTTTGCTGCGATCCAGCCCTTTTTCCGTAACC
>DNPQ01000247.1:0-603 GCA_003501335.1 Bacillota bacterium | reverse complement strand
TAGACTTTTTTGGGCTATTACTTCCATGGTGAAGTTGACAAGCGAAACCAGCAAATGATTCCGGGAGATGTTAACCCCAATGCAGTATCTTGCTTCAGGATTGAGCTCAATTTGAACCGGTTTTCGCCCAATTTGAGATACACCGTTCCCGGTTTCCCGAATAAATCCTTGAGCAAGCAGGTCTTCTACCACTCGGCCGACAGTTGGTTTGGATATAGTTGTCTTCTCGCAGAGTTCAGTCCTGGATAACGGTCCACTGCGCCGGATTTGGTTTAATATTTCGCTGCGATGCCCTATTCGAATTTTAGAGATACCTTCAAATTTTTCCATTCACATTTCCTTACCGATTATGATTAACTCGATCCAAAGTCATTAATTTCAGCTTGAAATTAACTATTACTAGCATATCATGCTTATTATTTAATTTCAAGCTGAAATTAATTATTTGCAACAATGTATCGTAATTGTTAAAACATCTGGTATAATAGGTAACGATGATTTACGGTCATTTAACGCTGAATCAACAATCGCTTTAAAATTTGATTAAGGATGGTTATCTATGGTAATATTACTCGCCATTATCATGGTTGCCGCAATTATCTT
>DNPQ01000450.1 GCA_003501335.1 Bacillota bacterium | reverse complement strand
TTGATCCGGGTGAATGCCTGATAATAAGTAAATAAGGCATAAATCGAGTCTACCATTGCGAGAATGATGAACGCCATACCAACTCGATGACTCCAAAAGAAAAGTCCAAATCCACTGAAAAAAAATACTGTGGCTGATTTTCCCCAAAAGTTGGACGGTATTAATTTTTTGCACTTTCGAAATAAAAAAAGCCCGGCTAAAACTTGAAAACCTTCTTTGGCTAAATAAACAATGATGAACCAGACAGGAAGCCCCCACCAAGTAAGGCCAAACATCGTAAAAAATATTACCAATTTATCAGCCAAAGGATCTAAAGCTTTTCCCAATTCACTAACCTGATGAAAAACCCTGGCCACCCACCCATCGGCAACATCAGTGCCCCCGGCAAGAATTAATAGAATGAACATCCATATAACCCCGGATGATGTGTGGCTAGTCAATTGCCAAAAAATCAAGGGTGCCAAAATAAAACGGATAGATGTAACAGAACAGGCTAAATTCATCAACTCGCCTCAATTCAAAAAATCCGACTTCCCTGGAATGCTTGTTAAATACTCCCGAGCATCCTAAATCTGTATGATCGGTGAACTTACTTCATTGTCTCCGGCTAGCTTTCGAATATCATAGATACCGAGAGCTAGCCGGAGATATAACTACTTTATAAAAATCAATCAACCGAATAATTCGGTGCTTCTTTTGTGATTTGTACATCATGAGGATGACTTTCCCGGAGCCCGGCTGAAGTAATTCTGACAAATTTAGTTTTGGTTTTTAATTCTTCAATGGTTTTACAACCACATAAACCCATTCCGGAACGCAAACCGCCTACCAATTGAAATACAGTTTCTGAAAGAGAGCCTTTAAAAGCCACCCGGCCTTCAATACCTTCCGGGACTAACTTTTGTTGACCTTCCTGAAAATAACGATCTTTGCTGCCCTGCTTCATTGCGGCAATAGAGCCCATTCCCCGGTATACTTTAAAGCTTCTGCCTTGGTAAATTTCCATTTCGCCCGGAGATTCCTCAGTACCGGCAAAAAGGCTACCCAACATTACTGTATCTGCACCCGCAGCAATGGCTTTCGTTATATCGCCGGAATATTTAATACCACCATCACTGATGATTGGAATATTGTACTTTTTAGCCGCCGCAGCGCAATTACATACTGCCGTAATCTGGGGTACACCGATACCGGAAACAATTCTGGTTGTACAAATTGAACCCGGGCCTATTCCCACTTTGACTGAGCTCGCCCCGGCTTCAATCAAATCCACAGTTGCCTCTGCCGTAGCCACATTTCCGGCAATAATGTCCATATCGGGAAAATTCTTGCGGAGTTCTTTAACAGCCCTTAATACATTTGCGCTATGTCCATGGGAAGAATCAAGAGCAATAATATCAACTCCGGCATCTATCAATGCGCCTGCCCGTTCAATGGTTCCACTGATACCTACGGCAGCACCCACCCGAAGTCTTCCCCTACAATCTTTCGCAGCATTGGGATATTGAAGGGTTTTTTGAATATCCTTGGTGGTAATAAGACCTTTTAAAACATTGTCTTTATCAACTAAAGGTAATTTTTCAATACGGTGTTTTTGGAGGATGACTTTGGCTTGTTCGTGGGTGGTACCGACTTGTGCGGTTACTAGATTATCCTTAGTCATTACATTCTTAATCGGTTGGTCGAAATTGGTTTCAAAGCGTAAATCGCGGTTGGTGAGGATTCCTACTAATTTCCCATTATCAGAAGTTATCGGCACCCCTGAAATCCGGTAATGTTCCATCATTTGTAAAGCTTCAGAAATTTTATCATCCGGATGTAAAAAAACCGGGTCAGTAATAATCCCATGTTCTGAGCGCTTAACTTTATCAACCTCGGTCGCCTGCTGCTCAATAGACATATTTTTGTGGATTATTCCCAACCCGCCTTCGCGCGCTATCGCTATCGCTAATCTCGCTTCCGTTACCGTATCCATAGCAGCGCTAATTAATGGAATATTTAAGGTAATATGTTGAGTCAGTCTAGTACTGGTAATCGCTTCCCCTGGAAGGACATCGGATTTGGCAGGAACTAACAAAACATCATCAAAAGTTAAGGCCTCTTCTAAAAATCGATTATTCAACAACATTTCACTCCTCTGGAGGCTTAAAATTATTTCCTATAATTCTATCATAGAAAAATGTTTTTTCAAGTAAAAGATAGGATTGTAAACAAAATTTGAACAGCTTATTGAGGCCTAAATTACTTTTTTCAGAATATCCTATCTTTTTTCCTAGAGTGAATGATTTTATTGTGAAGTTGATTCCTGAAATCGTCGGATATGTAAAACTTTTTTAAAGCTAGGGTTTTAATTTCTTGGTTTCAATTGCCAAATTAGGAACCAATGCTGTTTGAGAGCATAAAGGACAACCATCACATATAATGATCCGGTCTTGGAAAACATTCATCAGCGTATCCACTATCTCAGCCTTAGCCGACAAATGCAAAACCAGTCTTTTTGGCGAAATAGTGATAAGGGCACTGAGAAGCAAGTCGTCATAATCAATATCTTGATTTAAATCAGTTAACACTCCTTGCAATTGTTCTTGGTTGATAGGCTGTTTTTCCTCATCCAACAAGTAAAAATTTTGTTGGTCTTTGATCAGGACATGAACTTCATCGATCCGAGGTTCCTGGACTTCTACAAAATATTGCAATAATCGAATAAATTCATGATATTCCTGCTCAACCAAAAAATTATCCATTGATAACTCGACCGATTTTTCAAGTTCGGTAAAATAGTCTTTCAGCCGGAAACGAAAAAAGCCCTCTAAATACAAATCAGAATTGGTATCAAGGTATTGGTTAACTTCTAAGAGAATTTGGTTATGCCGTGATAAAGTCTTACCAATATCTCCGCTTTCATGTAAATTATTCAAATAAGCATAAGCGTTCTGAAGAACCAAATTAAATTCGCTAGTGCCTAAAAAACGGTATTTACTACGAATCACACGCTGAATAAATTCTTTGCTGATATTATTCATTAAGAGATCCGTAATAATATTGGCCAAATAGAAGCGTAAAATTTTCTCCTGATCAGCATTGAAATGGGAATCGTCCTCTTTAAGCGAACAATCTAAAAAATAAAATTTGTCAATATGCATTTCTGCGTATTCAACAGGAACGCCTTCCCGGTTTAAAAAATTCATTTCCTGGAGAAGGCTTTCTTTAACTTCATTAGATAAGTTGAGGGTGCTTATCGTGATCCCTGACATCGAGTTCCCCTCCATTCTAGCTCTATTATATGTTTGCTCTTTTATTAGTATACTGTAGAACAAAGGAACATACCCTGCTTCTTTCCAACAAAGCTGCTTTAACACACGTTTAGGAAAAAAGAATTTTTAAAAATAAAGAAAAAATAACGAGGATCCTGTGAAAAAATCGGAGTGTCTTGATTCCTGATTTATTGCTTTAATGACCTGATTTCAGCCCAAAATGATTTATCCTGTAGAGTTTACTACCGGGATTTCAAACTTAATTGGATCAATGGTATGGGGGCATTTGCGGGCTGGATATTATTGAATCTAAACCAAAAATTTGAAATTAGAAATTAAGTGAGAGTATGCAGATTCCGACTGGCGATGCTTTCACCATTAAGAAAACCTGAAAAATCATCAATGCGATCGTTCAAAGCAAAAAGGGTTTCTCGATCATATTCACTATGATCCAGAAACCCTTGTCAGTTCTTATATGGTGGGGAGGACCGGGATCGAACCGATGACCTCCACGATGTCAACGTGGCGCTCTAACCAACTGAGCTACCCCCCCGTCAGCGAGATTTATTTTATCATTAATGCCATCCATTTGTCAAGTCTTTGATTACAATTTGTCTGAAATAACAGCGACTTAAGTACCGGACTGTTCATGCATTTTTACTTTTTTATAAAGCATCATTAGATCATCGACTGAACATGAGCCTTTCTTTTGGTTGGAGAATTCCCTCAATTGTTGAAGTAACAGCAAAGCCAAGGATTGATCGATAATGTAGCCTTTTTTTTCAAGGATATGCTTGATGGATGCCGTCCCGGAATGTTTTCCAATTACAAATTCCTGGACACTCCGGCCAACAAGGTCAGCTGAAAAAGGTTCATACGTATGGCGATTATTTAAAAGAGCTCGGCAATGAATACCGGATTCATGTAAAAAAGCCGATTTACCGGTCACTGGTTTATTGTCGGGTATAGGGTGCTTGGATGCAACTGCCACCCGTTCACAAAGTTCCATGATTCTTGCGGTATGAATCCCATTCTCATTATTTCCGGAGATCTTTAAAGCCATAATAACTTCTTCCAAAGCAGCATTTCCGGCCCTTTCCCCTAAACCGTTTACCGTTACGCTGGCGCTATGGGCTCCCGTTTCAAGCGCAGTTATTGTATTAGCCGTTGCCATGCCTAAATCGTTATGACCATGAAA
>DNPQ01000569.1:982-2938 GCA_003501335.1 Bacillota bacterium | reverse complement strand
TCTGGAATCATCCGGAGGTTACTTTGCTACTCAGCGGAATGAGCTCCATGAGCCAGGTGGCTGAGAACATCGAAGCGGCTAACCGTTCCGGGGCCAACTCTTTCGGAAGTGAAAAATTACAATTGATCGCAGGGGTACGGCAAAAATATAAAGAAAGAACCGCCATTCCCTGTACCGGATGCAGCTATTGCATGCCTTGTCCCAATGGAGTCAACATTCCTAAGGTTTTTAGCTTTTATAATGATGGATATATGCATGAAGATCTCCCGACGAGCCGTGCTTTGTACGGCAGATTCCTTGAAGAAAAAGAGCGGGCTGGTGCTTGCCTGCAATGCCAGGTCTGTGAGACAAAATGTCCGCAAAAGATCCCCATTAGTGAATGGATGCCAAAAGCCCATGCAGTACTGGCCGAAGGACAATCCTATAAAAAGTAATTAATTAAAACCAAGGAGTGGTATTGATGCCGGTTATTACAGTTCAGTTGACCCACCAAAGCAAGGAAAAGAAAAAAGCGATCATTGTGAAAGCATCACCAAAACCATGGTGGAAGTAACCAATATTCCCGCTCGGGCCTTTACGGTCATTATTGACGAGCACGACCCGGAGAATATCGGGGTAGGTGGAGTACCGTTGCCGGAACGTCATTCGTAAAACCATCCATCATCTCTGGCGTCCTTTTGGTAGCCAGAGATAATGGATCATGGGGGAGGTGTTAGCATGAAACTTGCCGGAAATACCGTGCTGATTACCGGAGGAGCAAGCGGAATCGGTTATGCGATGGCCGAGGCTTTTCTGGAAGCGGGCAGTGAAGTGATCATCTGCGGCCGCCGGGAAAACAGACTAATGGAGGCCAAAAGTCACCACCCTAATTTGCATACCATCGTATGCGATGTAAGTTTGGAATCCGACTGCCGGAAATTGCTGGAATGGACAACCACGCATTTTGGTGATCTTAATGTATTGGTAAATAATGCAGGAGTGCAACGGGATCTGGATTTTACCGGTGGCTTGAGCCAATTTTTGGCCGGTCCCAATGAGATCCGCATCAATTTGGAAGCGCCGGTTATTTTGTCAGGTTTGTTTATCCCGCATCTGACCGGCAAGTCGGAGGCCGCCATTATTAATGTCTCATCGGGACTGGGCTTTGTTCCTTCAGCCCGGATGCCTGTGTATAGTGCCAGTAAGGCCGGGTTGCATGCTTTTTCAATAGCGCTGCGGCGTCAATTGGTCAAACAGGGGATTCAAGTCTTTGAGGCGGTACCACCGGCGGTGGATACGGAGTTAAATCCGGAAGGGCGTGCTAAACGCGGCGGTTTTCGCCCCCCTCTGCAGCCTGAAGAATTTGTCGCTGCCGTCATGAAGGGATTAGCGAGTAATGTATTCGAAATGGGGTATGGTATGAGCGAAGGTTTTATCAATGCCTCAAGGGCCGAGTTGGACCAGAGCTTTGAACGGATGAACAGCGGATGGTAAAACGAAGAAAGGATGATTCAAAATGAATGAAACTATCAAAACCATTTTAAGCCGCAGGAGTTTTAGGGCATATAAACCGGAACAAATCAAAGAAGCAGATTTACAAGCCATTTTGGAAGCGGGGAAATTCGCCCCCAGCGGGATGAATACGCAACCCTGGCATTTTAGCGTCATTCAAAACAATGATTTGCTAAACAAAATCAATGGAGTCATCAAAGAGGGGCTATTAAAGTCGGGTAATCCTCAAATGGCCGGCAGGGCTAAAGACGAAAATTTTAGCATCTTTTATCGTGCTCCCACGCTGATCATCGTCTCCGCTGATCCTAAAGTAGCGACACCGCAGTTTGACTCGGCTATCGCTATGGGATATATGTTTTTAGCTGCAGCATCTCTGGGTGTGGGTTCTTGCTGGATTCAGGCCATCAGTATGGCTCTTAATGCGGAGCCCGGCAAGGCCATGCTGAAAGAATTGGCCGTTCCGGA
>DNPQ01000569.1:0-662 GCA_003501335.1 Bacillota bacterium | reverse complement strand
GCCCCGGCTCCGCGGAAAGAAGGCACCGTTTCGTTTGTTAAATAAGCATGGGTCACTATCGGTACGAAAGGAGGGTGAATCCCTGTGCCGTTGATGAGAGCTATTCAAATAAGTAAGCCCGGCGGTGATTTAGAATTAGTCCAAAAGGAAATCCCCGTACCTAAAGAAAATGAAGTTTTAATTAAGGTAGAGGCCTGCGGAGTTTGCCACGGGGATGCCATTGTTAAGGAAGGAACTTTTCCGGGCTTGCAATATCCGCGGATCCCGGGCCATGAAGTCATCGGGATTATCGACAAACTGGGTTCCGGAGTTGAAGGGTGGAACCCTGGACAAAGAGTGGGTGTCGGTTGGCATGGCGGCCATTGTTTTCATTGCAGCGCCTGCAGGAAAGGGGATTTTTGGGACTGCCGGGAATCGGTGATTACTGGTATTACAGTTGACGGCGGTTATGCCGAATACATGACAGCCCGTTCTGAGGTTTTGGTGGCTATACCGGAAGAATTGGATTCAGTGGCAGGTGCGCCTTTGCTTTGTGCCGGTAGGACAACTTTCGGCGCTTTAAAAAGCAGTAATGCCAAAGCCGGTGATTTGGTAGCCATTCTCGGCATCGGCGGATTAGGGCATTTAGCGATCCAATATGCTGTAAAGATGGGTTTCCAGAC
>DNPQ01000402.1:5726-8148 GCA_003501335.1 Bacillota bacterium | reverse complement strand
GATTCATAAGCAAGTTTTGGACTTATATCAGGGATTACATTACCGGGAAACCATTTTTAAAGTTGGTTCTAAGAAAATTCATATCAAGGCAGAACGGTTTCTCAGCCTGGATAATGTCCATTTACTCGTCATGAAGTACGGCTTCCTTTGTGAAGAAGCCTGCCAAATTACAATTCTAACCGGGATTGACGGGGATGTCTGGGACATTAACGGGCCCCATTTTAAAAAAACTGCTTATGAGCAGCAAGAACAGCAACTTTCAGCTATAGTAACTACGAATGAAGGAGAAATGATAATTGCTGCGGAGATGCTTGATTGCTCCTTTGGGACCAACATGATAGTTCATCAGGAAAATGGATTGTTTCACCGGGTCGTCGTTCAGGCGAAACCGGGGCGGGAGTATTTTTTTTATAAATATGTTTCGATTTATACCAGCAAAGACGGGGTTGATCAAATCAAGGTTGCGGCTTTGGCCGCCGTTCGGGAAAGCTATAGCAACGGTTATGATAAATTATATCGACGTCACGCCCAGTTGTGGCATGAACGATGGTTGTTATCGGATGTGAGGATTGATGGAGACGAGGAGGCTCAGTTTGCATTAAGGTATAGTATTTATCAATTATTGGCGGGTGCGCCGATTCATAGCAATCGGCTTTCGATACCGGCAAGGGGGTTATCCGGGCAGATATACAAAGGCGCTGTTTTTTGGGATACTGAAATGTTTATGCTTACTTTTTTTCTCTTTACCCAACCGAAATTGGCCAGAAATATTTTGCAATACCGCTATTTTGCCTTGGAGGGTGCCCGCAAAAAAGCAGCCGAGTATGGTTACCGAGGAGCCTTCTATGCTTGGGAGAGTCAAGAAAACGGCGAAGATGCATGTACATTGTTCAATGTAACGGACGTATTTACTGAACGGCCAATGCGGACTTACTTCCGGGATAAACAGATTCATATTAGCGCTGATGTGGTTTACGGTATCTGGCAATACTGTAAAATTACCGGAGATGATAGCATTCTATTCGAAGGTGGTGCGGAAGTGATTTTGGAATGCGCGCGTTTCTTTGTATCTTATGCGTATTTCAAAAAAGATAAAAACCGTTATGAAATTCTGGATGTAACAGGCCCTGATGAATACCATGAACGGGTTTCCAATAATGCTTTTACGAATTATCTCGTAAAACATTGTCTGAAAGTGTCTTTAGAAGTATTGGAGCTTTTAAAAAAGAAAAATGAATCTTTTTATCAAAACTTACTGGTAAAATTAGATTTTACCTCGGAAATTCCGGCTATCCGTGAAATGTATGAATTGCTGTATATCCCGGCTCCCGCTGCCGATACAATGATAATCGAACAGTTTGACGGCTATCAGAAGTTGGAAGATGTTACTTTGAATGATCTAAAAAACAGGATTAAATTGCCCAACGAGTATTGGGGCGGTGGCAATGGATTGGCGACAACGACTCGCATTATTAAACAGGCGGACGTGGTTTTATTACTGAATTTATTTAGAAAGGAATTTAGCGAAGAGGTAAAAAGAGCCAACTGGGAATATTATGAACCCCGGACTGAACATGGTTCAAGCTTAAGTCATTGTACTTATGCGATGCTATCTACGGATATCGGAAAACCGGATTGGGCTTATCCTTATTTTCAAAAGACGGCTACAATTGATTTAACCGGTGATTACAAACGATACGTCGGCACCCTATATATTGGTGGGACTCATCCGGCAGCCAATGGCGGTGCATGGATGGTTACCATACTTGGTTTTGGTGGGCTCTATTTTGATGGTGAAGTGGTAACGCTAGCTCCAAAATTTCCTGAGAAATGGCGGACCTTAAGTTTTCATGTCACAGTGAAAGAGCAGAATTGTGAGGTGATTATTTCCAAGGATTTGTTTACAATTGTGGCTTCTTCCCAAAATACCCGGAAGGTTTGTTTTAATCTTGAAGGCAAAATCGTTGAAAATAATCCCGGACAGGAAATTACATTGCCCCGGCTCAAGAACAAGATTTCGTAAAAACATAAAGTCATCCAAAAAATCTCTACGAATGAAGGCCCCAATTCTTTTAAAGGCATTGGGGCTTTTTATTCATGTTTGTAATCACGATGATTTGTATTTTTTTCTAAAAAACATTTTATATAAATTTAAGGATGAATTTGCCATTGAGTGTCGAATTAAATTAATTTTAGAAAATACAATGGTTTTGGATAAAACCGGAGGAAGTCCCATGAAACGAAAGACACTCATTGGCGAAGTTCGAAGAATTGTACGACTGAATATTTTGATCTTCGGGATAATAGTCTTTTTATTCACCAGTTTTTTTACTTGGAACCGAATCGTTATCAGCGGAAAGAATAGGTTGTTGGTGTTGGATAAAATGTTGGAAGCGACTATTCAAAGTTATCAACCTACAAT
>DNPQ01000402.1:0-5469 GCA_003501335.1 Bacillota bacterium | reverse complement strand
ATATTGCTGTCTTTATTATTGGGCGGCTTTCTTTCTTTTTTTATCGTGAAACGACTGGAGCGTAATATCCGTAGAAATGCCAAACAATTACTTTCCGTCAGTTCGAATCCACAATTTGATTATATCGAATTTCAAAAGATCGCCTCTGAATCATGGCTTAATCAGAAAAGACCCGAAATGATGCTGGCCAACTTACCTTGGGGTTATTTTATGATTAACGCTTTGGGGGTTATTGTTGACATCAATGATAATGGATTGACAATGCTGGGGTTAAATAGAAGTCAAATTATCGGGACTCATATTCAAAAATGGAGTCCCAAGACAATGATGCACGTAAGGGTATTGGAAAACAAATCAGTTATTACAGAAGAAATTCCTTTCTTATTACCTTCCGGAGAAGAAAAGAGGTACTATATCTATTCATTTCCCATGTTGCTCTCATCCGGAGAGGAAGGGGCTATGACTTGGCTTTTAGATCGGATTGATCGCTTCAATGCTCAAAAAATTATTGAGGAGTCCACTGTAAAAATTGGGAATATTTTAGAGAGCATATCTGAAGCTTTTTTTGCCCTGGATCAAGATTGGCGGTTTACCTATCTGAATCAAGCTGCGGAAAATGTCTTATTTGGCAGATCAAAAGAAGATTTGATCGGAAAGTCAATTTGGATTGAATGTTCAAATAGTATCTGTTCGAAACATTATACTGAATATCATCGGGTCATGAGTGAACGGACTGCAGCTTGTTTTGAAACTCCTTATGCCAATAATGGGACCTGGGTAGAAGTTCGCGCTTATCCTTCCGGAGAAGGTATTTCGGTTTTTGTTCGCGATATCACGGAACGGAAATGGGTTGAGAAGACAACCCAACAATTGGCAGCGATTGTTGAAACTTCGGAAGATGCAATCATTAGTATGACCCCGGATGGAAAAATTAATAGTTGGAATCAAGGGGCTCGAAAATTATACGGCTATTCCGCCGAAGAAGCAATCGGAAAATTGTTTTTGGTGATAATTCCCAACCCATTACGGGATAAAATGCGTGAAATTTTCTGGAAATTAATTCATGGTCAAGTTTATGAAGATAATCATACGGCTCGGATTCGAAAGGATGGGAGCACGATTTATGTATCGATTAAGTATTCTTTAATTCGGGATGCAACAGGAAATATTGTTGAGATTTCTTCTATACACAGGGATATCACTGAACGTATTCAATATGAAGAAGCTTTGGCAAAGGAACGAGAGTTATTAATGGTAACGCTCAATTCATTAACAGAAGGCGTTATCGCAACAGACTCTCAAGATCGGATTTTTTTGATGAATGAGGCTGCAAGAAATCTAACCGGATATTCACAATCGGAAGCGATCAATCAACCGTTGGACAAAATACTCTATATCATTGATGATAAAACAAGTGAACCGATTCAGCGTATCACCATTCAAAGTGTATCCCAAAATCAAGAAATGCCGCAAAATCAAATTTTAGTAACCCGGAATTTAAATGAGGTTTCTATTTCAATTCATAGTTCACCGATCAAATCTTCTAATGCCGCTTCTTGCACCATTATTGGGGTGGTAACTGTTTTTCAGGATATTTCCGAAAAACAAAAAACTGAGCAGGAACTTTTTAAGGCGGATAAATTAGAGTCCCTCGGGATTCTGGCTGGCGGAATCGCCCACGATTTTAATAATTTATTAGCGGCCATCCTGTCAAATATTCAATTAGCGCAAATGAAATACAGCCGAAACGAGGATATCAAGAAATATCTGCAAGAGTCTGTTGAATCAACATACCGTGCTAGCGATCTAACCCGGCAATTGCTTACATTCTCCAGGGGAGGCGCCCCGGTTAAAAAAGCCGCTTCTTTGGCTGAGCTTATTCGCGATACAGCCGAATTTGCGCTCAGGGGTTCCAAAGTTAAGGCGATATGTCAAATTGCCGAAACATTATGGCCGGTTGAGGTTGATACCGGTCAGATTAGTCAGGTTATCTATAATATGGTGATTAACGCCAAACAGGCAATGCCAAAAGGGGGCATTGTTAAAATTAATGCTGAAAATATCAGTAATGATGCCAATGAACGGTTTAGTTCTGGAAATTATATCCGTATTATTGTTAAAGATCAGGGTGTGGGTATTTCAAAGGAGAACTTGTCGAAAATTTTTGATCCTTTTTTTACCACCAAAAAGGAAGGGTCCGGTTTAGGTCTTTCAACTTCTTATTCAATTATCAAGAGACATGATGGGTATCTTGAAGTAGAGTCCGAAGTGGGACTCGGTACGACCTTTTTGATTTACTTGCCGGCTTTATCACAAACTGTTATTGCATCGGAGATTGAAAATGAAATAGCAGTAGCAGGCGAAAAGCTTAAAATTTTATTAATGGATGACGAAGAAATCATTTTAACATCAGTGGCTGAAATGTTAGAAATATATGGTCATCAAACAATATCGGCTAGAGATGGAGGAAAAGCGATTGAAATTTATCGTCAAGCTTTAGAAGAAGGGAATCCTTTTGATGTGGTCATTATGGATCTTACTGTTCCCGGAGGAATGGGTGGTCAAGAGGCTATTTCCCATCTGCGGGATATTGATCCCACAATTAAAGCGGTTGTTTCAAGTGGCTATGCGAATGATCCGATTATTTCAAATTACGAACAGTTTGGATTTTGTGGTGTAGTGACTAAACCTTATAAATTTGATGAACTCATTAAGGTTTTAAATCAGGTGGTACAATCGAAACCACTTCCATTAAAACTAGATCTTTAGTTACGATTTTAAATTAAGAATATATTGAATGAAGCATTCCAATACCGGTTTTCGT
Source organism: Bacillota bacterium (assembly GCA_003501335.1). GTDB lineage: Bacteria > Bacillota > UBA4882 > UBA8346 > UBA8346 > UBA8346. The sequence continues at coordinate 2,645 of DNPQ01000402.1, read as the reverse complement.
TTTGAAGCATTTTCGGCCGATGTCATCAATGCTTTTCTGTTCGAGGTTGTCTTCAAATATATTTACCAAAAAATCGGCTTCTACTAAAATTTGAAAATCCAAGCCGTCAATTTTATTGTAGCTGTGATGATTTCCAATTAAAAAGCAGATTCTTTCAATCGTAGGCTGATCAATGCCTAGGTTCTTAAGAATAGACTCTGCAATAGGCGGCCCTTCGATTTCCTGATAACAACCAGCGCTGGAGTTGTACTTCCGTTCCGCTTCTTTAATTCCTATATCATGAAGTATTGCTGCATATTGGGTGATTTCTTTTTCTGCTTCCGAAAGCTTTTCCAAACCCGAGAGGGTAGTCGCAAACCCATAAACTTTTAGGGCGTGGTTGATTCGGCGGGTATCATTTTTAAAATAAGTGATCATTTCATTCAGAACCTGTTCAATCATATAGGATCTCCTTTTTAAAAGCGTTGGTAGGGATTTCCATGCTCACCGTTGCTTCACCCTCTGGTATAAGCCTGTACCTTCAAAACGTCACCTAAAAATAGCGATGAATTCTTGAACACGAAATCCTGCAATTTTGGGTCGAAAACAATTAAGAATGGCTATAACTACTTTGCTCCCGAGCCTCTGGAACAAAACAGTTTTTAATAAGACATCCTCATATCTTTAAACATGTTCCATCATTGATATTTTGGTATCCTGAGCTACCGACTTCAATAATTCATTATATTATAATTTTCTCAGCAAGGCAATTATCTATGAAAATGAAGGCCTTGAAGGAGCAATGATAGAAGGATGAATAGTCAAAATATTTTTGGAGATTTAAAAATCATTCAGTCAATGAAATAGTTTTTGTATCTTCTGATACCGACTTTTGTTTTTTATTATATTATGATAATAATAAATCAATGAAGGAGCGATATGAACATGAAAAGGAATATACTCAAAATTGATAAGGAAAAATGTAATGGTTGTGGACTTTGTATTAATGCCTGCCATGAAGGGGCTCTTCAATTGATTCATGGTAAAGCCTGTCTTGTTTCTGAAAGCTATTGCGATGGTCTTGGCAATTGTTTGCCCCAATGTCCAACCGGGGCTATTTCAATCGAAGAAAGAGAGGCCGAGGATTTTGACGCAGCGGCAGTTCAAAGTAATATGAACCTAATACAAAGTCAGTCAATGCCCCAGTTTCCATGTGGCTGTCCGGGTACTCAGGCCAAGATAATCGTAAAAAAGCAAGTTGCAGAAATGAATTTGTCAGCTACCGACAGTCAATCGCAATTGAATCAATGGCCGTGTCAAATTAAGTTAGTGCCGGTCAACGCACCTTATCTTGAAAATGCTAATTTACTGGTGGCGGCTGATTGTACCGCTTTTGCCTATGCCAATATTCATCAAAGGTTTATGAAAAATAAAATTACCCTTATTGGTTGCCCAAAACTCGACGAGGGTGATTATGCTGAAAAATTAACCGCCATTTTAGAGCAGAATGAAATTAAGAGTATCACGGTTTTACGAATGGAAGTGCCTTGCTGTGGAGGAATCGTTCATGCCGTGAAGCAAGCACTGATTAATAGTGGGAAAATGCTTCCTTGCCAGATGATCACCTTATCTACGGATGGGAATATCATTAAAGAATGAAAAATGGATTGATTTTTAACGGATTTTTGATTGGGGTGGAAAACTGTCCGGTATAAACAGAAACTGGATGTCGTCATCCAGCTGAAAAAATAAAAGGGCGGCAATAAGCAAAATTTGTTCCTAAAAAGCTTATTTTTCACCCTATTTTGCTTGTAATATTGCTCATATTATTGTTATAATTATGTTTAAGCTAATATTAACAAATTAACCTGCGGTTATGGGAAGTTTGGGCTTATTCATTTTAGGTGTGATTCCAGAGACAGAGTCAATTTGAAAATCTTCATATGAATCGTTATTACAAAAATCAATTGAATTGAAAATGGCAAACTTGGTGAAAACCAGGGACGCAAAACCAAAAGGGTCTAAAGTGATACGAGTTTACTCGTTAACCATTGACAGCCGGTTGCCAAATTTTAGTTGATTTTTTATTTTTTTAAAATTCCCAAAAATCGTTCACATAAAATCAACAGGAGGAATTTCATTGGAATATGTCAGCAAAATCATTTATAAAAACAAAACCATCTATTGTGTCGATTACTCGATCTTTCAAAAAGATAATGACAAGAAAGAAAAAACGTTGCAACTTTTAAAAATGACTGCTCATAGCTGCTTGAAGCAACCTGAAAATTCAGTATTAGCCCTTATCAATGTCACTAATTTTTATTTTGACATGGATATATTAAATGCTTTTAAAGAAAGTAGCAATCTTATCATTCCTTTTGAAAAGAAGTTGGCAATTATTGGCGTGAAAGGTATAATAAAAACGGCTTATAATTTTGTGATTGGAGCGACGCAGGATTCTAAAGCAAAATCATTTGATTCCAAGGAAGAAGCAAAAGAGTGGTTGGTAAAAGATGAATCATTGCAAAATTAGCACTGAATGAAATGGGAAAAAATCGTTAATTGAAAAGTCCTTTGGCAGATAATAATACTATTATTACGCATGCATATTTGGGTTCAAGAGGAGATGGTGATGGTTTGTTTCACTATCTTTTTTATTGAATCTT
>DNPQ01000504.1:13221-20831 GCA_003501335.1 Bacillota bacterium | reverse complement strand
TGGTGGGAGCTAGCCAGGTGCTACCAGGTGAATTTAGCACTCAGTATTCCAGCGTGATTGTTTTCGGACAGGCTCATGAAGCGGATGAAGCAGAAAAGGTTAACGCTTTACTGTCATTGCTGGATAAGTATTCCCCCGCCTTCAAAGAGGCGGGCGAGGTCAACATCGAAAAGGCGAAGCAACGGACCAAGGTAATCCGCATCGACATCGACCACCTGACCGGAAAATCCAGAAAAGCATAAGCCTCATCGGTGGAAATTTTTTTCATTACCCTTGAGAATCTACCGGAACAGTTTCTGCCAAGTGTCCGTTCCGGCATGGAAATACCTGTGCACAAATTTGGCTCTCATTACATTAATACACGAATTTTCACTTTAACCCATGCTTGAGCGAGTTTACTGGCGCACCTTTCTGGCACCAAAAATCCCCAAATCAGTGTTATATTGATATTATTAAAATTACAAAATCATAATCCACTACCATTTGGTAGCGGGTTTTATTTTACGCCGCCGGAACATCTTAACACTTGCCGTAAACCAAGATAATCCCAAGGCATCCTAAAGTCCCTAATTTTATTCCGATTTTTAATATTCGCTCTGGGGGATTATAAAAAATTACCGATAATTTAATAAATAGCCGCTATCACGAGAAATTACTATCTTAATCTTGGCATTTGCATAAATTTAGTTGCAATAACTTGTTTTACCTAAAAATACTCGCTTTTCCTAAAAATTTTGAAAAAATAAACGCAAATAGACAAGGTTCCTATGAAAATCAATGAAACAAACCTATTACCGAATTCAATTGGGTAAATCCATTGAATAGATAAACAATATCTGAAAGAAGGGGTTCTTATGCAAACAAAGATGAGGCTTCGTACACGGATCTCCCTTGGTTTTGGTTTCTTGATTGGCATCATTATCATTACCGGTTCTTATGCAATTTACAGTATGAATTCACTCAACCAAAGTCTACAAATGGTGAACGATTATTCAGAAAGAGTAACACTCAGTGATGACATCCACAAAGCGATGCTAGCGACTACCCGGAGTATCCGGGGGATCATTCTATTTAGCGATAACGCCTCCCTGGAAAGGGAGAAAAAAACCATCGCCACCAACCGACAACTCTTCGTAACTGCTTTTGAAAAATTAAATCACAAAAATTTATCATCCGCAGGTCAGGCTCTTCTGCATAAGCTGGACCAGGCCAGGGAAAAAGCCCAACTTATCAATGATCAAATCATTGACTTAGGATCGGCCAATAAGAATGCCGAAGCAACCGCTTTAATGACTGGCAAAGCTGCTTTATTAAATGATCGGGTGATTGCTGCGGCAACGGAATTTTCCAGCCATGAAAAAAATAGCAGCCATCGGGTTTCACTGGCTGCCCAACGGAATTTCACCCGCACCTTGGTGATTCTGATTGTTTTAATTTCTATGGCCGTATTGCTGGGCGCAATCATCGCTTGGATGATTACCACCAGTATTACGGGTCCGGTCAATAAAATAGTCGATGTACTTTCCGACAGTTCTGCACAGGTTTCGGCAGCCTCAAATCAATTATCCTCTTCAGCTCAGCAATTGTCCCAAGGCAGCGCCGAGCAGGCATCAGCGATTGAAGAGACCTCTTCGACCTTACAGGAATCGGCTTCAATGCTTCAGCAAGACACGGTTAATACCAAGCAGGCCGCTGAACTTTCCGGGCAGGCCACAGGATTAGCCAATCAGGGTGATTTACAAATGCAAGAAATGATGAGCTCAATGGCTGAAATTAAAAAATCCAGCGATAATATTTCCAAAATTATTAAAATCATCGATGATATCGCTTTTCAAACCAATATCCTGGCTCTCAACGCCGCCATCGAAGCCGCCCGCGCCGGTGAAGCCGGAATGGGGTTTGCGGTTGTTGCGGAAGAAGTCCGCAATCTTGCCGGAAAAAGTGCACAGGCAGCCAAGGATACGACGGTCATGATTGATTCCAACATCGAATTATCCTCCAAGGGTGTAGCAGTTGCCGAAAAAATTCGTGAGACTCTGACGGAGATAACCAATCAGGCTAAAAAAGTCAGTGAATTAATGAACGAGATTGCGGCGGCCACTTCCGAACAAGTCCAGGGTGTGGAACAAGTCAGCAAGGCCATGAGCCAAATGGAGAGTGTAACGCAACAAAACGCAGCCAATGCTGAAGAAAGCGCCTCTGCCGCTGAGGAATTAAATGCCCAGTCTGAAAATATGAGAACAGTGGTTCAAGAATTGTCGGAACTTGTCAATGGAACTAGAGACGTCCGAAATAATGATGCCACCACGAACCCATTGGTTCATCACTCCCGTCTATATGGGAAACAGGCTCTGCCATCCGAAAAGAGCGCTCATCAAAATGCGGTTACGCCGGATTCTCATTCGAATCGGTCAACGGATAGGGCAAAAACAAAAGTGGTTTCACCGGAAGATGTCATCCCGCTGGAAAAAGATTCAAATCAATTTTAGTATTCTATTAATAGTATCAAAATTAAATCGCTGAAGGTTGCAAAAAGATAGCCCGTTATTCTCTGATAACGGGTTTTCTGATTTCCGGAACTTGATTCACTGGTTTTGAGAATTAAATATTGAACAAGCTCCGAATAATCCACCCACCGGATTCAAAAACTACAACCGGGTGAATAATTTGTACAAACATTCCCGGAAAAATAAAGCGAATCTTGCCAACCAGCCTTCTGATTCTGCGAAGAATGCCTTATCCAGCTCGATAGAGCAAAATGAGGCCTTCTTTCGCCAGCTTTTAAAAAATGATGATATGGTCGTTTACCGCCATTTTGAAAATCAAAACGATGCTACAGTTAAGTGCTGCGCCATTTTTGTCGACGGTATGATCAATCAGGAGATTATTAACGAAAATATCATTGGACCAGTCACCCGTACGCTTTTGCCCAAAATGGGCCTCCTCCCGCTGGAGGTTCTGCAAACCCAGGTGATTATGGCCCATAACATCCAAAAGACCGCTGATCTGGACAAAATTATTGAAGCCCTCAATAGCGGCAATACCATTTTGTTCCTTGACGGTACTGCAGAAGCGTTAATCATCAGTTCCCAAGGATGGAAAAGCCGGGCTATTACGGAGCCGGAAACCGAGAAATCGCAACGTGGACCCAAGGAAGGGTTTACCGAATCATTGATGGTGAACCTTTCCCTGCTAAGGCGGAAACTGAACGCCTCCCATCAGACGAAATTTAAATTCAAAGTTTTGGGTTCCCGTGTCCATACCAAAGCCTGCATTTGCTATCTGGAAGAGCTCGTCAATCCGGCAATCCTGGCTGAACTGGAAAGCCGGCTGGAAAAAGTGCAGCTTGACGCCATATTAGGTACCAATTATGTGGTTGAGTTTATTAAAGACGCGCCTTTTTCGCCCTTTAAAACCATTGGCAACACCGAAAGGCCGGATGTAGTGGCGGGGAAACTGTTGGAGGGCCGGATTGCCCTGCTGCTTGACGGCAGTCCGGTGGCTCTCACCTTACCGTATATCTTTATTGAATACTTTCAATCGAATGATGATTATTTCATCAATTTCTTTTACGCCACGATCAGCCGGCTGATCCGGATTGCCTCCTTTATTTTCACAATCAGCGTTCCTGCTATTTATCTGGCTTTGACTAACTTTCACCCGGAGATCCTTCCGACGCCTTTATTGTTAAGTATTTCTTCGGCCCGGCAGGGGATCGCCTTTCCAACCATTATTGAATTATTACTGTTGGGATTTGCCTTTGAAATCATCCGGGAAGCAGGAAACCGGATGCCTACCACGATCGGGCAGGCCCTGAGTATTGTGGGCGCGCTTATTCTAGGGCAGGCAGCGGTGGAAGCCCGTATTGTCAGTGCGCCGATGGTCATTGTTACCGGATTGACAGCAGTCACCGGGCTGATGATCCCCAGCCTAGGCGGAGTCATCATCATTTTACGCTTCGTTTTTGCAATTCTAGCCACCTTTATCGGCTTTTACGGCTATATTTTCGGTGTCATCGGGCTGTTAATCCACCTGTTTGAAATCCGTTCCTTCGGTGTGCCTTATATGACTCCTTTGAATACGCTAAACCTGCAAGAGATCAAGGACACTGCTGTCAGGGCCCCCTGGTGGTATATGGAAAAACGTCCCCGGTTTATCGGGGTCATGAATCGAATCCGCCAGTCGCCGAAAAAGTTTTAAGAACCGGATAGACCGAAAGGAATTGATCAATGAGCATCCATAGAAATCAATGGATACTGGCAATGCTGCTAATCATAGCGCCTTTCATCAGCGGCTGCTGGGATTACACGGAAATTGACGATCAAATCATTATTTCCGGCATAGCCGTTGATTATGACCAGGAAAGCAAGGGGATTACGCTTACAGCGGAAATTACCTTACCAACCTTCTCCGGAAAAGAGAGCAACTTTAACTCCAAGATCTATCAGGGCAAAGGCCAAAGCATGCTGGATGCTATCGTCGATCTGGCATCCAAAGCGGGACGCCACTTATTATGGAGTCATGCCAAAGTGCTAATTCTGAGTCAAGAAATCATGGCCCAGGAAAATTTATTCATCGGCGTCATGGACTGGATTAAAAGAACCCGTGAAATCCGGGATACCATATGGATGCTAGTAGCAAAAGAGATATTTGCCGGGGACATTTTGCTGAAATCCAATCCCCAGACTCAAAAAATTATCTCCGCTTATCTGGATGGCCTTTTCCTGGCGCAAAAATCGGAAACTTTTTTAAGTGTTCCCTTCTCCAAATTTATTGACGATTTAGAGTCGGATAGTGTTTGTAGCGCCTTGCCCACCATACGGCTTGAAGATTCCAGCAATGGCATTTTGCCCTTGCTGGAGGGGACGGCCCTATTCTACCGCAACAAGGAAGTCGGCTGGCTCGACGGGAAACAAACGAGAATTCTTTCTTTGCTGATGAATCATTTGAAACAGGCTGTATTCGCCCCGGAACCCTCCGGTAATCAAAATCTCAAAGGCGTATCGCTGAAAGTGGATAATTGTCAAACTGCCATCCAACCTGTTTTAGGCCCCAAAGGCTTGGTTATGAAGATCCGGGTAAAAATGGACGCCCAAATCGGTGAGATCGACGGAGAACAAGACGTGTTCAAACCAGACAAAATCAAAAAATTGATCAAAGCCGATCAAAATATGATCAAAGCTCAGATCAAAGATTTGCTTCGGCTGCTCCAGAGAAACTATCAGTGCGATGTGACGGGCTTCGGAAACAAAGTTGCAGCGAAATATCCCAAGCTATGGAAGGAAATAAAAAACCGTTGGCGGAACGAATATGCCGCAATTCCGGCCGATATTCGTTTCAAGTTAACGATTTTCGGCAGTCAAGATAGCATGAAAGAGACGAAAGTAGGGCCATAAATTGTTAATACTGGTTATCGCGGTCTTTGCCGTGACGGGCTATATTGAAATCATCCCTTGGGTCCGCCAAAAACAGGTTAAAGCGTTAGTCTTATATCTCAGTATCCTTTTGCCCGCTTTGATTCTCACTATGCTGCTGAGTCTGAATATCCAGGTTCCCAGTCCAGCCCCACCCATGGAGAAACTCTTGAAAATGGTCATCCAATTTTGTTCTTCCTTACTTCCACCACGATATAAGTAAGGGTAGGAACAATGAACGTATAAGGAAACGCGTAGCCTACCCAGTTTGTTTTTAGCCAGGCGGTATAATCCAACGGCCCTTCAAAGAAAAAAAGGGAGGCGCCAAAAATCAACAGTCCGACGGGGGTAATCAAAAATTGATAATCCTCCTGAAAACCAAAGGTTCGGGCGATTGCTTTGCAGCACACCGTGAAATAGACATTGGTTTTAACAAAGGCGCCCAGAATGAAAACAACCGACAAAACAAGCTCGAATCCGTGCACATAGGTGCCGATCATAATTCTGGCGGCGGAAACATAAGTGGGGTAATAAACATCAGAAGCCAGATTGACCCCCAGCACCAATACGGTGGATACCGATATGGCAAACACTAGCAGCGCTCCAATGGTTACACCGGTTAACAATACTTTATAGGAGGATTTTGGGGTGTTGAATCTTTTGAAAAAGGCGGCATATATTGCTGCTTCGCCCAAGGGAAAAACATAGTTCGATAAAGCGCCGTGAAAAATATGTCCGGCGCTTTCCTGGAACGGCGGCAACAGGTTCCCCAGATGCATCTGCGGAAACAGAGCGATAATCATTATGACAATGGAAAGTAGAGCGGGTACCAAAAAAAACGTGGCAAAATTACAAATCAGCTCGACTCCGCCCTTTACCATCCAAATACAAATGAAGGTGACAAAGATATCCAGAAAGACCTTGGGTGTGTTTGGCAAAGCCGTTACCCTGATGAAATGAATCAAAAAGGCGTTGATTAACACCACCACATAAAAGGCGGATAAAATATAAACGCCATCCATTACCTTGGAAAGCGCTTTTCCAAAACATTTTTCAAAAATCTGAAAGAGATCCTGCTCGGGAAAAAGATATTTGATTCTGGCGATCATCAGGGCCATCAGCACCGACATTAAATAACAGATGAGTATGCTCAGCCAGAGATCCTTTTTGGCTTCCAACGAAAATATTACCAGGGAAGAGGTTCCAATAATATAAAGGACGATCACCGCTATTTTTTGTTTATCATTGATAGTGTCCTGGTACAAATCATTTTCTCCAAAAAAGATTTCCTTTTCCTTTCAGCAAGACCTTCAGCAGGCTGGATGAAAAGATTTTGAATGGCAGAAAACAGTTCTGATGGATCATTTTATTGTTTCTGCCTTGGACAATATTATTCTTAAATACTCCTTTTCGGCCTCATCCGTTCCCTTACCCATCGGCCCGGAGCCCTCCGGATGTTTACAGCCCATAAGGAAATCATTATAATAGGGTAAAAGAAGGATTCAAAAGGGAGCGAAAAAGAAGCCGTTTAATCCCCAAATTACCAAACAGAAGGCGGAAGCTATGAAAACAGAAGTCTTAGATGTCAAAGGCGGAAAGATCCATTATCAAAATATCCTCAAAGGCGCAGAATATCTCAAAAATGGCGAAGTGGTCGCCATTCCGACCGAAACCGTTTACGGGCTGGCCGCCGATGCTTTTAATGAAAAGGCCATCCAAAGAATCTTTGAAGTAAAAGGAAGGCCCCAGGATAACCCGTTGCTAGTCCATATCTGTCAACTTGAACAAGTTTACGATATCTGCCGGGATATTTCCAAGGAAGCAGAGAAAGTCATGGCTGCTTTTTGGCCGGGATCCGTTACTTTGATTTTTAAGAAGCAAGATTGCATTTCGGATACCATCACGGCGGGAATGAAAACGGTCGGGGTCCGCTTTCCCCAAAGTGAAATCGCCAGGGCGATCATTCAAGCAAGCGGAACTTTACTCGTGGCTCCCTCAGCCAATTTATCGGGAAAGCCCTCCACTACCAGCGCCGAGCATTGCTATCATGATTTAAACGGCAAAATCCCTTGCATTTTAGATGGAGGCCCGTCTTCCATCGGCTTAGAATCGACCATTATCGATATGTCGACTCCGGCCCCGGTACTTTTAAGGCCGGGAGCCGTCAGCCTGGATGCCGTCCGCCAGGTCATACCG
>DNPQ01000504.1:0-12900 GCA_003501335.1 Bacillota bacterium | reverse complement strand
GCTCCCGGCATGAAATACCGGCATTACGCGCCCGATGCCCCGGTAACGTTGGTCGAAGGAGATTATGGGAAAACGGCAGAGTGGATTAAAGCCAATGCCAGGGAGAATGATGGGGTCATTTGCTTTCAAGAATTTTTGGCTGATTTTCAGGGCTATCAACATCTCTATAGCTTAGGAAGCATTCAAATGTTAAATATCGCTGCCCAAAAGACCTTTGATTTGCTCCGGGAATGCGATCAATTAAATCTCCATCATATTTATATCCAGGCTCCCGCTAACAGCGGTTTAGGGAATTCCATCATCAACCGCCTGGAAAAAGCCAGCGCCGGAGATATTATTCAGGTATAACGGTTAATCCGGTATATCTCTTTTGATTTTTCCGCAGAGAATTTTGTTTTTTCATTGCTTTATATTTTTACGCCCTCCTCCCCCTCATCACCCTCATCAATGTTTCTAGCAGGTGTTTTAAAACAATGCCGGATGAGGTCCATCAGGGCCCAAAAAATAAAACGGACTACTCCCCCGCCGGTTTTTTTGGCTTCCTGCACAAAAAACCCATCATTTCCCAGCTAGCCCGTTTCTGATCCGGAACTTTTTTGGCACCAAAAATCCCGAAAAACGGATTATAATAATAGTATGAAAATAAATTGATTTCAACCCCGTTCCAAATCGGACACGGGGTTTTTGTTTATCCATTAAATCCCTTCTGAGTTTATCTTTGTTTCTTGATCGATGAGTGCTATCCCCCGCTTGATTTGGCCGTCATTCACCCTGCTGACACTCAATCTTAGAAACCGTGGGTTAAGGTAACTGCTTAAAAAACAGGGAGCCGTATCCTCCAGCAAAACGTTTTTGTTTTTTAGTTTTTTGATTAAACCTTCTATGTGGAAAGGAGAAGGGATTTTCAAGCTTGCTACCAACCCGGAGGATGGAATGTACCATTGGAGCCCATCGCAGCTGCAGTTTCCGGTAACTTGCTTCAAGTAGCCCATTCGATGCCGGTAAATTTTTTTCAGCCTTTTCGTATGCACATCATACAGATGGCTCCGGATATATATTTCTAAGGTGCCTTGCGACAGCACCGACGTATTTAGATCACTCCACCGCTTATAATTTTCAAAAGTAGCCGTTAAATTGGGCGGAAGGACGACGGCCGCGATTCTTAATCCCGGAACCACCACTTTGGAATAACTTTTCAGATAAATCACCCGGCCTGAGGTATCCAAAGCAAATAGGGGATCGGCTTTGCTGTCCACTTCTAAATCCGCCAAATAGTCGTCTTCAACCAGGTAAAGATCATACTTTTCCGCCAATTTCAAAATTTGTTTTTTTTCATGATTGGAATAGGAGAACCCCCCCGGATTATGAAAGCGCGGAATGATATAAAAAAATTTGATGTCACCATCCCGGCATAACCGTTCAAGTTCGTCAAAATTAATCCCGGCCTTGGTTCTAGGGATCCCGATTGCCTTCACTTTATTCATTTCTAACGACTGAATCGCCCCGAAATAGGTTGGTTGTTCGATGAGCACGTTATTATGACCGTTGGGAAAGGGCATTCCCGATAAAATATTGATAGCCTGCTGGGTTCCGGAAGTGATCATGATATTCTGCTCAGCGGTGAAAACCTGATAATCTTGCAGTTGTTTTCCGACGGCTTGAATTAAACCGGGAAGTCCCCGGCCATAGACATTGGAGAACAGGTCTTTCTTATAGTAATCAAAGGCTTTGCTTAAACAGTGTTGCAAGTCGGCAAAAGGCAAAAGATGTTCATCCGGCGCCAACGTGGCAAAATTAATCACGTTATCTTTGGATTCGGAAGCCGCGGCAGGCGGCTTAGTAATTAAGTAATGGCCGCTTTGAGGGACTGAATAAATGAAATGTTCATTTTCCAATAAATCAAAAGCTTTTACGGCAGTCACTTTACTGCATGCAAATTGATCACAAACCTTTCGAATGGAGGGCAGCTTCCCGCCTGGTTTAATTTTCCCATCCGTGATCGCCTTTTTTAAATCAGTCACGATAGTTTCATATTTCGTCATCTGTAACTGCCAACCTTTTTTGTACCAGCCCACTTTAAGATTATTGCCATTGTCTTCCGATCCATAGCGTACTACACTTGATAACAAATGAAAACACTTTTTCCGAAAGGAATCCCTATGAAGACTCTAAATCCCGAATCTAAAAAATATAACCGCCTGGTTTTAATCTTAGGATTTGCCGGTTTCATTTCTGCCGCCGACAACTGGTTTGTAGCGCCGATTTTACCGGCCATCGCCTCAGGATTAAAGATTCCTGTTGCCAGGGCAAGCATGATCATCACCGCCTATATGCTCCCGTATGGATTCATGCAACCGCTTTACGGCTTCTTTAGCGACCGCCACAGCAAGGTTAAAACACTGCGCTGGATCACGGGGGGCCTGGCACTGGGAACGGCCGGCTGCGCCATGACCGGATCCCTCTTGCAGTTATGCTTTTTCCGCATGGTAACCGGTTTTTTCGCCGCCGGAATCATCGCCGTATCTTTAGCCTTGATTGGCGATACGGTGCCGGATTCCCTGGGCAAGGTTTATGTCGGCCGTTTTATAGGAATCGTTTTTTTAGGGCAGGGAATCAGCACCGGCCTGGGCGGTATTTGTGCTCAGTTATTCAACTGGAGGGTAACTTTCGGGATTTTTTGCGCTCTAGCCCTTATCAATCAGCTGCTCTTGGGTAAACTGCCTGAGGGGGATGTAACTTCCCCGGAACAAAAACTGATTCCAGCTTTTCAAGCGGCTTTGACTTCTAAAAAAGGCCGGATCATTTTTCCCTTAGCCTTGGCCGCCGGTTGTTGTCTGCTTGGCGTCTATAGCTTTATCGGTTCGTACCTTCATGAAAAGGCCGGCCTAACTTATTTGCAATCCGGATTGGTCATGATGTTTTACGGCCTGGCTTGTTTATCGGCAGGTACTCTAAGCGGCAACCGGACCCGTAAATTGAAACCCTTTGATATCCTCCGGGCCGGAAGTTATTTCGCATTCGGCGCGCCTTTATTATTAGCCGTCTTTCCATTTTGGCAAACCGGATTGGTAGCCACCATCGCTTTAGGATTCGGGTATATCTTGATTCAATCGACCTTAGCCACCCTGGCCTTTCAAGTCTCCGTCCAAAGCAAGGGCCTATCCTCGGGATTAGTGGGCCTCGGGCTTTTTTGCGGCGGTGGAATCGGAACATCGATGAATGGTTGGATTTTGGCCCATGCCGGTTATCACAATCTTTGGTTGATTCTCACGGGAGAAATAGGAATCTTGGGCCTGCTCTTTCGAAAAGCCAGAGGCTTGAATCCCCGTAGTTGAGACAATCATCGGACTTCCGCAATCCCCTTTAAATCTTACAGCCGGACCATACCGGCAAGAAAAAGAAGACATTAGTTTTATGCCCTCCTGCACAAAAAACCCATCCTTTCCCAGCTAGCCCGTTTCTGATCCGGAACTTTTTTGGCACCAAAAATCCCGAAAAACGGATTATAATGATAGTATGAAAATAAATTGATTCCAACCCCGTTCCAAATCGGACACGGGGTTTTTGTTTTTCCAAAATATCCGTCTGGCGGATCAAAAAATCCCCCCGGCGGCCCAGGCGATTGTCCAAACGCTTTGGATAATTACCCGAATGACTTGGGTAATTCCCCGGGACTTTTGGGTGATTTTCCAAAGCAATTAAGCGATTGCCCGGATGAGTTGGTTAATTGCCCAAACGGCTTGGGTAATCTCCCGAACATTTTGGGTGATTTCCCAAAGCGCTTAGACGATTGCCCGGAGGTTTTGGATAATTTCCCGAATGGCTTGGAGGGTTCCCGGGACTTTTAGGCAATCGCCCGGACAAGTTGGGAAATAGAATAGCTATTTGCCCCGGAGGCTTTCAAGCGGCCCTTCCCTGGAAATACGGGAATTTCACTATGGGGAAACAAAATCAAAATAAGAAAGAGCGTATAAAAACGCTCTTTTTTTATTGCCTTTGGAAAGGAGGTGATAGCATGACCAAAACTTTTGCCAAGCGTCTCAATGATGCCAAAAACATGCTGGCCGGGATGGCAACTTACGCCAACCGCATCAGCAAGCGGGGTATCTCTGCGGAAGCGCTCACGAACGCCAACGCCTTATACGAGCAAACTACTACCCTTCAAAATGAACGGAACGCTTTGAAAGCCAGGAGCCAAGAGGCCACCGTCCAGGCGGAGGAACTGATGGAACAGTTGGAAGGCTTTTGCAGCGAGGCCAAAAAGCTCATCAAGATTGAGTTTCCCAAGGAGACTTGGCCCGAGTTCGGGTTCAGGCTGGGAGAGTATGCGGCGCAAACCGCGGCCTCCCCGGATGACAACAAGACGGCAACAACGGAAAAAAGCGCTTAAACTAGGGCAGCCAGCCACCGGCCTTTGAAAGCTGGCGGCTGACTCATTTATGAAATCTTATTCGATATGAATTGCCAAAATTAAAACAATTATATAATATTTAAAATTAAAACCGCTACAATATACCATTATTTCCTCAAGACAAAAACGAACATTTAATTTCCATGATAAAACCAATGCCGCTGAGGATGAACCATGGAAATTTGAAAATACATGGCATAAAAATTACATGACTATCATCATATCTGATTTTTTTTAAAGATCTCATACAAATACTTGACATGGTTTACCAATAAGAATAAAATGTATTTATAACTTTTCTGAATTTAATATTTTTATCGGAATTGTCTGATTGGAATTTATGTCAATTCCAATCTGTTCATAAATATCACATTCGTAAGGAATATTTTATTAATGAGGTGTTGCTATATGGATTCGTCTTTGTCACTGATTCAAGAAATCAAAGATGTAATATTGCTAGAAAGAGAAAAAATATGTAACTTTGAATCGGATCTAGCCAAATTGGAACGGTGTCTATTGAACACAAAAAGCAAATCCCCGATGGGTATTATTGAACAAGTGATCTCGGATTTACGGATAAGAATCAATGATGTTTATAAGGACGCCAATAAAATAACTGATTTTATTGAAACCAATAAAAATGACTTTGTGCCTATATTTAATCAAATTAGCATCCTGCTTGGCTATTTTTTTCGTAAAAGTGTTAGTGTCAGAACCAGTCTGTTACGGCATACGCCGACTCTCAGCGGCCAGCCATTAGCTCTCGATCCCAATCAAAACCATCTGTTATCTCCCGGAAACCATACCGTAGAATATGGGCGGGGAGGATATTTTCTTTATCAGGATGAAACGGTCGAAAGGGTGGTTTACAAGGATCATCCTATTCTTGCGCGTGAAGCTCGCGAAATATGCGATAAACTTTATGAAGACAAGAGGCTCAAGGCGACATTGTTTTCCTGTGGACTGGGTGCCATCAACACCTATATGGACTTCATAAAAGCATCACAAACCGGAGCTCAGAAGAGTTATTACGGAAAGCATTGTTGGATCGAGGTAAAAAAGTACATCTCTGAAAACTATAGCGACACTTTTTCGGAAATTGATGATTTAAGTCTAGAAAATATCGTGAGTATTTTCAAAAAGGACGATACGTTCAGCATTGCGTTAGAAACTATCGTAAACCACCCGGACATGCCAGTTATCGATTTAAATAAGTTTATCGATACCATATTGAGCCAAACTTATACAACACCCAAGTTCCTGCTAATCGACAACGTTTCTACTCCCGACTTTAACTTATTCGATAAATATTTTCATAAGCGGGTACCAAAAAACCTCTGCATTGCATCCGTTATAAGCGGTGTAAAATTTTTGCAGGCTGGTTTAGACATTAGTAAATCCGGACTGCTAATCATGCTTTATAATCAGGAAGATTTTGCAACCGATCCTTTCGACAAAATTATAGAAGTCAGAGGCGGTTCCGGGCGAGTACTAAGTACAGAAGAAGCGTTTCTGGCAAATATTGAAACCAGGAATAGTTTTTACTCTAGACTAGCAAGAATGGACCAAAATGTAAAGGAGTTGGCGAATCTGCTGGATGACAGCCTTCGTGCTCATAAATTGGGTTATATATCTTCTCCTTGGCTTCAATCGCACCCATATCATGAAATTGCAAAATCAACCTACAACTGTGGCGGAAAATTCTTTTACATCAGGCTCGGAAACCAGTTTGATAGGAAACGGATCCAGCGTATTTATAGGCTTTTACCTCGTCGAGCCGAAGAGGAAAATATTTGCCTTATGTCAGCATCTTCCTTTGGAATGTCGTCGCCTCACATTCATTTAGTTATGCATCCCGAATGTGGTCCCACAATCCGGCTTTCACCCGGAAGCACTGATCCCCTTACCAACAAAAAGCTATGTAAAGTGGTTATCGACACTATACTGGATGCCGCCGTGGAAGTTAAATCCCAGGCAGAAGCTATCGTGAAAGGAGATTGAGCATGTTGCATACACAGTCGGTTGGATCAATCATCGGACCCAAAACGGAAAATCGAGAATTGCTTATTGATACGAATGTAAACATGTATTCAATTAAAGATGATTTAACTAGTAACTGGATTTATTTTGCGTTCAAAGCGTTTGAAAAGATATCCACTTCAGGAAGTTACACGAGCTTCGCTACAGTGGGAACCGGAAACGGACTTGATGCGCTTGGCGCTTCCATAATATTTTCTGATTTAGAGAAACTTTATCTTTCAGATTTGGATGCCGAGGCACTTAATCTATCCTATCAAAACGTTTACCGAAATTTATTAGACCATCAGAGGAAAAAAATTCAATTGAAAATATTTTGCGGAAGTTTAATGAAGCCGTATCCCGATGAAAAAATAGACATCATCTATGCGAATCTTCCCAATATTCCCAGCGATCTTGATCTATCCGAAGGAATGCTTTCTGCATCGTTCTATGCGCACAAAAATATTTTCAAATTTACGGATTCAAATAGCAGTTTAATCAAAGAACTACAGTCATACCTGCTGGAATTGGCTTACGCATTCTTATATCAGGCCCGACATTATCTTTCCCAGCGTGGAAAAGTCTTGCTAAATCTTGGTGGACGCGTGCCGGGCGATTTAGTCCAATCCATGTTTGAGTCTCTTGGCTATCAATTCAACGAAGTTTTATGCGGGTTTAAATTTCAAACAGAGGCGGATCTCGTAATACCCGGTTATGCAAAATATGAAAACCAAGCGGTGACATTTGATTTTTACCTTTATCATGAAGCTGTTGAGGTACTTAAAAAAAATTCCATCCCCAATCCAAGCTTTGAGTTGGACAGCAAAGATTTTAAAAAAATACTTGAACCATTTAGATTAACGGCTCATGAAGCTTTGGTAGAAATCGGAAAACAAAATCCCGTCGGACATATATGCTATGTTATTGAAGGCTCCCGTAAAAATAGTTAATCGGCCGGTCGGCTGGCCGAAGAAAGGAACTGGCATGCTTCACATCCTGTTTGTTGATTCTAATAAGCTTGGCCTGCAGGCTTTAGAATGTGCAAAAAAACGCGGCTGGTACGTTTCATTCATTCGATCGGAAGAGTTCTCCTTTTTCTATAAACATTCTGAGGCCTACGATAACCTGTCCCATATAGTGGATGTTACGAGAGAAATTTCTGGTATCAATAATTACGAAAACCTTAAAAAAGCCGTTATCGAAATCAATTCAATTAAAAAAATTGATTTCATTGTCACAGTATTTGAGTATGTAATTTTGACTGTGGCCAAAGTCGCCCATGATCTTTCAATCCCCTTTACCAATTATGAGGGAATCTATAATTGCAGAAATAAAGGGGCCTTACGTAAAATTTTGGACAATGCAAATATTCCCAGTCCAAAATCATTCTTCTCCGATAAGAAAGGTGAATTACTCGCATTTGCTGATACAATCAATTTCCCTATTATATTAAAGCCTAACCGGGGATCGGCAAGTATCTATGCAAAAAGGATTGAATCCAGATCGATGCTTGATGATTGTATCGATGATTATTGGAAGTACTTGAACCAAAAAAATGCTACACATATGAGTTTCTTAGATAGAAATTTATTGATAGAAGAGTATCTTCAAGGTCCAATGCTTAGCGTCGAAGTCGGCTTACGTGATAATACTTTTTTCTTTTTTGCCATTTCTGAACGGGCGAGATATTCTAAGAACGAAGTTATTGAGCTCGGTACCACAATGCCGACAAAAATAAGCGACAGTTATCAAAAAGAAGTATTTGTTTATTGTAAGAAAGTCGTAATTGCAGCCGGGCTTGATCACGGGATTTTTCACATCGAATTAATCGCGACTCCAAATGGGCCCCGACTTCTCGAGTTGAATCCGCGGTTAATCGGAGGGACCGGACCCCTGCTATTGAAAAACTCATATGGAATCGATATTTTTGAAATATTGCTGGATATCTATACGGATTCAAAGGTCCATTTTGCTGACTCCGCACCGAAGTACTACGTTACATCGCGCTTTTTAGGGAGCGAGGTCAATTTCAAATTTGCCGGTAATTATGATTACTCCCCTCTTACCAAGTACGGCGATGGTTTGATTAGCTTCAATATTTCCAAAGTTTCAGGAGAACTAGTTTCGAGGGCCAACTCGAATGAAGACTATTTGGGATTCTTCTTATGCAAGGCGAAAGAATATGAATCATCGAAACATTTAGCAGATACAATTTTAAAGGAATTTGAAAACATTTTTGGTGTATCGTTAATTTCATAAACTACGAATTCTTATAACGAAGAGCTGCTGGACCATATATTCTTCGAAATTGAAGGAGAGAACAAATATGAAGAATGAGTTAAGCTTTGATACAAAAGTAGTCCAATTGATGGGACATTGCCCCACGACAGGATCTATTATTCCTCCGATTTATCAATCTGCAACTTTTGTTTTAGAAGAAATTGGCATATCCAAAGGATATGATTACACTCGCTCATCCAATCCATCCCGTGAAACACTTGAGTTTGTGTTAAAAGATTTGGAGGGAGGAGTGGCAGCGGCATCTTTTTCGTCTGGAATGTCGGCTATCGATGCGGTAATGAAGTTATTGAACACCGGTGATCATATAATTTGCAGCAAAGATGTATATGGTGGGGTTACAAGACTAATGACGGACATCATTTCACGCCAAGGTATTGACGCAAGCTTCGTGGATACAAGTAATATAGTAGAAATCGAAGAGGCTTTAAGACAAAATACAAAAATGGTGTATGTCGAGACGCCTTCTAACCCGCTATTAAAAATTACGGATATCGAAAAGGTTTCGCAAATCACCAAAAAAAATCATATTATCCTCTGCGTTGACAGCACGATAGGTTCGCCGGCGTTAATTAACCCGCTAAAGCTTGGAGCGGACCTTGTTGTCCATAGCGTCACCAAATATATTAGCGGGCATAGCTTAATTATAGGCGGCGCTGTTATTTCCAAGGATCAAGAATTAGCGGATCATATTCGCTTTATTCAGAAATCAATTGGTGCAGTACCTAGTCCGTTTGACTGTTGGTTAACTTTAATTGGCTTAAAAACGCTCGCCATCAGAATGAACAAACATTCGAACAATGCTCTGTTAATTGCAAAATTTTTAGAAGGTCATCATAAAATATCAAAAGTAAATTATCCGGGATTAGAGTCTCATTTTAATCACGAAGTGGCTTTACGGCAAATGAAAAACTTCAGCGGATTGATGTCATTCGAAATCGACGGAACACTATCGGATTGCAAACGCTTTTTGAATAATTTACGGATAGGCGTTTTAGCGGAAAGTTTGGGTTCCGTTGAAACGATGTTTACTCATCCTGCCACCATGACTCACAAAGATGTACCGCCCAAACAAAGGCAACGGGAAGGGTTAACCGACAGTCTTATTCGCTTATCCGTTGGAATTGAAAATAGCGATGACCTTTTGGAAGACATTCGTTCCGCTCTACAAGCCATTTAGCACAGATTATTCTACACGCAGGCCGAGGAAAGATTTATGCTTGGTTTTTCATACTGTTTTTTAGGTTCGATGACGGCAATCGTAATTCCCCAATTGTAGTAACGTGATCACCGCACGTTCTGATCTCAAATAAATTGAACTGTTATGTCAAATTAAATCAGGTGAATCTTTGGATGACAAGTAAAAACATATTTAATAAAAATTTTGTGTTGCTTTGGATTGGTATGTTGGTTTCTATGATTGGAACTTATTTATTACTTCTTTCACTTTCTGCTACTTTGTATAGCAAACGAAATTCAACAATTCTGGCAGGGAGTGTTTTTGCCGCTCAATGGATACCCCTCATTTTTGCGTATCCTTTAATAAAAAGTCTATGTAACAAGTATTTCCCGAACAGGCTTCTTCCATTAACCGAAATTCTTTCGGGATTCTGTTCGCTAGCGATCGGATTTCTCCCCGAATCGATACATTTTTATCAATACTGCGTATTTGCTTTTTTGATAATCAGAGGATTTCTGGAAGCCGTCATGAAATCTTCGCGTTTCATTGCCTTGAAAGTTTATACCCCCGAATCGGTTCTAGAGAAATCTTCATCTCTTTTTAATAGTTCATTTTATCTGGGTTCGGGGTTGGGCGGACTGGTGGGAGTCGGATTAATCAACTATTTTTCCCTAAAAACAATTTGTATAATTGATTTCACTTCATTTTTAATTTCAGCGTTTTGTTATTCACAGTTGCCAAAAAATGTATCTGTCGATCCCCAAAATAAATCAGCATCCCCTGCGATGCGTCAAATTATCAAAATAGTAAAGCAAAAAAATATTTTATACAATTTTATATACCTCGTTGTTGGAACTTCCATCTTACAAGGCTTTCATACTTTCGCGCGTACTGTAATTCCCATGGGGCAGTTAGGTCTTGGGAAAGTTGGAGTTACATACTTTCAAATCATAACGAGTATCGCTCTATTATGTGCGGTATTATTTGTATATAAGTTTCTCTGTAAAATAGAAGGACTTTATTCACATCCATTTTTTTTACTCGTATTAGCAAACTTTTCTATGTTGTTCACTGTTTTCCCCAAAAATTTGATCCTGTCCTTAATTTCCTATTTTCTTTTTCTTTTTCTGTTCGAAGTCCTTTATACAAGGTTAATGAATTTAATCGTATTAAGTACAGAAAAAGATGAATATACTAACTTAATTCCTACTATAAATTCTCTGATAATGTTTTTGATGGTTATCATTGTACTGGGGGGTGGATTCTTATCGGATACATACGGTATCGTCGTCATAAGCATCATTTTGTTTTGTATCAATATGGCTATTGGACTATCCGCTTTTTTATTATCAAAAATCCCCCGACCGTTGGATGAATAAAAAAGCTCCTTCCTAAGCGGGATGAATTTTTTCAAGGCTGCTGGTTCTTTCTTTTACCTTATTCTTGCTCATTTTAGGGTACTCTTTTTTTATGCACACACATGCACTCATCTATTTAAAAAAATAGCATCGTGTCCTTGGTTGCTTATTGAAGTTGTGACATTTGCATAAGCCGTTTGAGGTTTTGGGTGGTTTCTTCAAATTAGTTAATGATAGTTGAATATAATCGTCTAAAAATTGAATGGGAAAGCCCATAAAAAAAACTGAACCACAAGTTCCCCCGTGGCTCAGCTTCCAATTTTATGGTACACCTTTACTCGGAACATCGGAAAGGTAGGTATCAATTTTTATAATTTGTCCATGGTCAATGCCGGGTACATCGCTTCCACCGCGTGGATCTCCGTTACCAGCATTTGATTATAGGGTGTATAAATGCCATATTTTTGGCCAAGTCCAACGACCACCCCGTTGATCTTATCGATCTCAGTACGCCGTTTGTTTTGCCGGTCTTGAACCATACTGGCATATCCGGAAGCGTCACTCAGGCATACCTTTCTTACCGTCTCAACGGCTTCCCTGCGGTCAAAAAAGGTTCCGTCGGCCTCCGCCACTAATACACTCTCATAAACTATTTTTTGGCACAGTTCCCAAAGATGCGGGTTGGCCTCAACTTCGCCGATTTTGCACTGCATCAGGGTGGAGAGAGCATTGATCCCACAATTGACGAACAATTTCCGCCATAATACTTCCTGGATATTCTCGATGATGTTGACTTCCAATCCGCATTCTTTCAAGGCATCGGCCACTTTTTTGACATCCTGAAGCGATTGTTCACAGGGAAAATCGGGTCCGATATTGGTTGGGCCGCATCCGGAATGGTAAATCTTCCCCGGACCCATCATCACACTATTATGACTGGTGGTTCCCACAATGATATGCTCTTTGGCCACAAACTCAGCAATGTCGCGATTGTTTCCCGCCCCATTTTGCAGCGTCATTACCATCGTACCGGAACCGATTAACGCCTGATTTTCCTTCACAGCATCATAGGTATGGATGCTTTTTACAAAAGCAATGACTAAATCCTGTACCCCAATATCGCTACCGCTCATGACGGCCTTTAAAGCGAACCTGGTTTCCGACTGATTTTTTTCGACTTTGATGAGTCCGTCGGCATTAATCCAGTCAACCTGCGCTTGATAACTATCCACCAATATCACATCATGTCCGGCAGCCAAATAGCTTGCATACGGACTTCCCATGGCTCCGGCTCCCAGTATGGCAATCTTCATCCTCATTCCTCCTGCAAACTTTAGTCGAATCATCTTGATCGTAACATGAATTATTTTCTATATAAATTTTAGATTTCTCAGTGGTAGCATGAATAATTTTCATGATATAATTAAACCTCGATCCGGCAAGTACATTACAATTTTCCTTCTGTGACGCAGAAAAATTGGCCGGATCGGGTTTTCGAACCAACTTCGTTGGTTACAGAATATCGGCAAGTTCCCAATTGAAATGACTTTGAAAGTTACTTGCCGGATTCAAGGTTAAAATCCAACGGAAGGAAATGAAGGAGAACTAGGATGGATGTTAATAAATACACCTTA
>DNPQ01000245.1:6185-6413 GCA_003501335.1 Bacillota bacterium | reverse complement strand
GCTTGTATCAACGCCGTGATTGTGCACGGATAGGTTGGTATAATGGCGAACCACATCAATTTCAGCCAACTCCGGAAAATTTAGGGGAGACTTCCGTAACTCGGAGAATTTTATGTTTTGAGACAACATCGTCCGGGGAACCTCAGAGTTTGGAAGCAGCCAAGCCCGCTTTCCGGGAGTTGTTTTTTCGAAAATAAGTTGGGTACGCGGATGGTTTCGATCTATCAT
>DNPQ01000245.1:5328-5846 GCA_003501335.1 Bacillota bacterium | reverse complement strand
GAATTTTCTAGCTGTGGAAGCATTGACTGTAAATTCAGACCCGCTAATATCCCCTTTTTTAATAAATGTTCAACATAAAAGGAAGCCGGCTTAGGAGTTTTCAAAGGGAATTCCATAAAGAAAGGCGCGTTAAAGAGCGGATGGAAGCCGACTTTGAGAAATTCCTGATAGAGGTAATGGGCGTTGTCATAAGCTCTTTGGGCTATCTCCCGGCATCCCTCGGGACCCATCGTTGCTAAGTAGATAGCAGCCCGGAGGGCGCATAAAGCTTGATTGGAACAAATATTGGAAGTAGCCTTTTCCCTGCGGATATGTTGTTCCCTGGTCTGCAAGGTTAAAACGAAAGCCCGGTTTCCTTGATGATCAACGGTTTGACCCACTAAACGGCCGGGAATACTTCGTTTAAAACGTTCCGAGACGGCCATTAACCCCAGATAAGGACCGCCGTAGGAGAGAGGGATTCCAAGAGGTTGACCTTCAGCGACAACGATTTCCGCTCCAAGTATACCTGGGGCCTC
>DNPQ01000245.1:0-5006 GCA_003501335.1 Bacillota bacterium | reverse complement strand
CTTTGACAATTTGAATTAATTCCGGTAAATTTTCGAGCAGGCCGAAAAAGTTTGGATTTTGAAACACCACCGCTGCCGTATCCGTATGAAGTAAGCTCTCCAGTTCCTGGGGGTCGATGGCGCCATTGCGGGCAGGGATGGGTTCAATGCTGACATTATGATTGTAAGTATAGGTTTTCAGCACTGCCGATAGGTTGGGATTGAGAGTTTCGGGCACTAAAAGCCGTGATTTTTTTTTGGAATTTTGAGGCCTTTTTTTTCGAACGGCCAGTAAAACGGCTTCCGACAGAGCCGTCGCCCCGTCGTATAATGAGGCATTGGCTATGGGTAACCCGAAAAGTTCGGCTATAAAAGTTTGGTATTCAAAAATTGCCTGCAGGATCCCTTGGGATATTTCCGGTTGATAGGGGGTATAGGCCGTATAAAATTCCGAACGCTGCACCAGATGATCAATAATGGCCGGTATATAATGCTGATAGGCGCCTGCTCCTAAAAAAGATAAATGGATCCGCTGATTTCTTTCGGCTTGTTTACGGAAAAGCTCCGAAAGTTCAACTTCAGTCATGGATGGAGGCAGATTGAGGGGATGATCCAAGCGTTTGGTTGAAGGGAGATCGGATAGGAGCTCTTCGAACGAGTTGACCCCAATCTGTCGTAACATGAACGAGCGGTTGGCATCGGTTAATGGAAGGTAGGGATGCTTCATTTTGACAAAAATCCTTCCTTGCGCCTTTGAAAAAAAGGCAGATTGACTATTTTAGCGGCTGTTTGTTTGCCTCGGATTTCAATGTCTAATTCGGTTTCAGGAATACCATAGCCTGTCTTTATTAAAGCCAGGGCCATACTTTTGGAAAGAGAGGGGCAAAAATTACCCGAGGTGACATAACCGACATTTTGACTCTGATCAAAAATTGGATAATCAGACCGTGGAATACCCCGTCCGGTCGTTTCGAGCCCAATGAGAGTGCGGGGTATTCCACCCAATCTTTGGGCGAGTAAGGCGCTTTTACCCACGAAATTTGTTTTTTCAAAGTGAACAAAGCGTTCCAGGCCGGCCTCTAGCGGTGAGATCTCTTTGGATAATTCGTTGCCGTACAGAGGCAGACAAGCCTCGAAGCGTAAAGTATCCCTGGCCCCAAGTCCGACCGGTAAAATTCCCCAAGCTGTTCCATGCTCCATGAGTAACTCCCATACTGCAATCGCGTCTTGCGGGCGTAAATAAATTTCGAAGCCATCTTCACCGGTATAACCGGTCCTCGAAAGTAAAACCGGAAATTTTCCCGCCAGCATGATTTGAGGGATGAATTGATAGTATTTTAATTGCTGGATGGGAGCATCGGTAAGTTGCTGCAATAAAGGAAGCGCCTGGGGACCCTGAACAGCCAGCTGGGCGGTTTGTTCAGAAACATTTTCCAGTGAAACCCGAAAGCCGGAAGCCGGGTTTTGCAGCCACAGATAGTCGCTTGATATATTTGAAGCATTGACAACAAGCATAAAATGAGTAGGTTCGTAGCAATATATCAGTATATCGTCCAGGGTCCCGCCATTGTCGTCACATAAGGGAGAGTAGCGGATTCGTTCCGGCTTTAAAGTGGAAAATTCATTGGTGAGGACGTAATTTAGAAAAGGAAGGGCCTCCGGACCTTTTACGATGATTTCACCCATATGAGAGACGTCAAAGAGTCCGACATGGCTTCGGACCGTTAAGTGTTCTTTGATAATACCAATGAATTGCAGGGGTAATTGCCAACCATGAAAATCGATAACTTTGGCTTGGTATTTTTCGTAAATTGGAAAGATCGGTGTGACCGGCATTTTGGTTCCTTTTTAAAAGATTTAATGAAGGCATCAGCATCATCTTTGATGATGCTGCCTTCATTAATCATCTGCAATTTTATAATCTTGATACAATCAATAGCAAAGTCTTCGATGAGAAAAAGTTTTTCTGGTTAAAATAGGGATTAGTCCGATCCGGGAAAAAAGATTCAACGGAGTTTGAAATGAGAAAACCATTCTTCTAAAACCGGCATCGAAATGGCCAGTGAATCGGCAATAAGGCCGAAGAGTATTGGAAGGCCGAGCAAAAACAAATAATCAGTCGGTATCCAAACGGAATTGATATAACGGTATAATCCGTAAAAAGGCAAATAACCAATTAAAATGGTAATGATGGGCAGCAAAGCATTGAACAAATTGATCCGGCCCTTGATCATCATAACGCCTAAAACAATGGACAAAATAGGACTTATCAGAAGAAAAGGGCAATAAATCCAAGGCAAAAAATGAATCGAAGAAGGAGTTGACCATTGAACCAAGGCCAAAAATATCAGGACCGGCAAGATGAGTAGTAAAATGTTGTAAATGAAAATAATAAAGGTACAGACAAAGATTTTACGCATTCACATAGCCTCCATTATTTTATATGAAGACGGAGAAAAAAATAGAACTCTGGATCTTGATGAGGGGAGGAAAAAATGAAATTAAAAAAAGGGTTTGCGATGTTGATTTTTTTAATTTTGTTCCTACTATCATTTTTTACTTTATATGCTGCAGAAAATAGCAATAACGGAATGGTGCTCGGGCAGTCGGTCAATCTCCGCACCGGTCCGGATCAAACCGCAGAAAGTTTAATGGTTTTAAATGAAGGTCTTCTCGTGAAGGTAATCGAAAAAATTATGGACTGGTATAAAATCGCATTGTCTGATGGTAGAGAAGGATGGATTTATCAAGATTATCTGACAACCCAAACTTCAATCATTCAAAATAGAATCATTTTTTTAAATCAAGCGCGGCAGTTAACTGAATTTGCCAAGAATTATTTAGGCACCCGGTATGCCTATGGTGGTACCGAATCGGACGGTTTTGACTGTTCGGGCTATACCATGTTCGTGTATGGAAAATTCGGATATAAACTACCTCATAGCGCATCTTCACAAATGAATATGGGCGAGGGAATTAAACGGGCCGACCTGGCTTTGGGGGATTTGATTTTTTTTAAAACCCTGCGGTCGATGTCTATTAACCATGTAGGAATTTATCTGGGAAACGGAAGTTTTATTCATGCGGCATCGGGCTCAGGAAGAATAAAAATTGATTCAGTGGATAACCGCTATTACAACAGTCGATATTGGGGAGCCCGGAGAATCTTAGTTTATGAGCGTAAAGAAAACCGCGCTTCGAAATAGGCTATCGATCGGGTATTTACATGGAAGTAAGAAATTTTGATCAATCGTTGAACCTCAATGAGGGTTAAAAATAAGAGCCCCTTGAAAAAGAGGCTCTTATTGATTCTTGGGTGATTGAAGTTGGTTAAATTATTGAAAAGCCGGATATTTTGATAAATCGTAATGATTGGTAGGATTCCATAATAGAAAATCATGAACGCCGTTATCATGCAAAGCTTTGATTTGCAGTCTTAATTGTTCTTTTCCATAGGGATGATCATGCCCCAGAGAAAAATCTTGAATCCAGGGGCGCAGTTTGAAGGATTGGCCCTTCAGACGCCGGTTGGCGTCTTGCATCGCTTTGGAAATGATTTCGTATGGATTGCCGTCAGGATCTCTATAACCAAAAGAACCTCTGGGATAATGAGACGGATAAACCATCGGCGAAATGTAATCAACGGCAGGGGCTATTTTTTCCAGTTTCTGGCCAATATTTAAGTCGTCCGGTATGGATAATACCAATCCGAAAATGTCAGCCGATAAGGGAACCCCCATTCCATTGATGTCTTTCTTAGCATATAACAGAAAATCCCGGATGACGTCCTCTTTTAATTCGCCGGTGGAGAAAGGGTAAACACAATTGCGGAGTAATCCGTCGCTTAAAAAGCGTACATAATCAAATTGGATCTCAGAAAAGCCCATGTCAATGGCTTCATTAGCAATATCTACATTATATTTCCAAACCTTTTTACAATCCGGATCAACCCAAATCATCCCTTTATAATCTCTCCACAAGCCGCCGTTTTTATCGAGAACAGCGAGTTCCTGGTGCTTTTTGGCCAGCAGAGGGTCTTTAAAGACTACGATTCTTCCGATAACATAGATTTTTTGTTGCCGTAAGCGGGCTACCAATTCTCTCAGATTCGGGATACGGTTTGATCCGGAACCGATTTCTTTAGCCAAGGGAATGGATGAAGGATAACTAATCGTTCCGGTATCGTCTTTCAGGTCGATGACGATGGAATTACTCCCGGATTGCTTAATAAATTGAGCGATTTTGTCTATTCTTTGGGTGCCTGCGATCCAGGCAGTACTATAGGCTCCGATGACCGGTTTCGGTGTCAGATGGGGTAGTACTTTGGAAGAAGTCTCATCGGCCGATGAAGGTTTGGGATTTTCCACAACTTGTTTATCGGTTACTTTCACCGCCGGTGTCGGGTGTGGAGTAAAGAATTTTTTTTCGGCTAAGGCCAGAGTATAAAAAACACAAAGCAGAACCAAGACCATCAGAAAAGCATGCGTTCTTTTGATTTTCATTTTCGGTAAATCTCTCCTTTAATAGATATACTTGCATTTTTCGTGAATTATCGTTACTTTCCTTTATGAAAAACGAGGAAACGGCAAATTATTTAAGGGCAAAAGTTTTTTCAGCGCAAAAGGGATAGTTCCATAAAAAGTCATTATAATAAATAATGACTTTTCAAGGCAGGAGATGAGAGAATTGCGGAGAGTGTTAATTGCTGTTATTATATTGATTTTACTGGTAGCCGTTCCGGTCTTGATTTCTGATATGTGTCAAGCCGATTGGACCTATACGGTACAGAGAGGCGATACATTGTACAGGATCGCCCAAAAAACCGGATTAACCGCCAAAGAGATACGGGAGCGAACTGGCTTGAACCGTAATAATCTGCGACTGGGCGAGCGGCTCGCTATCCCTTCCGGGAGCCGTTCCCAAGTAAGCGAAGTTCCGGCTTCGGGAAATATTAATCTGTTGGCCCACCTGATCCAGGGTGAAGCCGCCAATGAACCCTATATTGGTAAAGTGGCAGTGGGTAGCGT
>DNPQ01000237.1:3867-12862 GCA_003501335.1 Bacillota bacterium | reverse complement strand
CTCCAACACCGAATAGGCATAACCTTCCTGCACATATCCCATTTCAACCAAACGATTACTATGATTTTTAAGAATTAGCCCTTTGTCGTAAGCGGCCGGATAAATATCTATCAATGCGGGATCAAACAATTCCTTCTGAGTAAATAGGGCTTTTTTCTGAATGGTTTTAGGCATTTCATACTTTTTGCTCATACACATGCGTTCTTGAATTGCCTTCTCATCCTGGGGTAATAAAAAGCTATCAACTTTTACTACCTCTTTACCCGCAAAAGGAGACTCCAAAGGCACTGTAGAAATGATAAAATCGCATTTACTCGCTTGAATTGTTTCAATCGCCTGTGAGCTGGCAACTCCGATAATATCAAGTCCCGGTATATTACGTTTCAACTTCTCTCTTAGAATCTGTGAAATTCCAATCCCATAATTACAAACGATTAAGGCTCTGGAATGTGAAAATACACGCTCAATAGCACCCCCGAAAAATAATGTAAGAAAAGTAACCTCATTTTTGCCAATGTTTAGAGAGAGTTCTTCCTCAAACAACATACTTGCCGACCACGCAGCTACATAAATGTTAGGATATTTTTGGATAATCTGTTCTTCAAATGGGTTTTCAACGTGTATATCGTATTGGAGCTGTGCGATAGCTGACCGAAGGTACAAAAAAAGATTTTCAGCCAAAATACGCTCTGACTTAAAATTACATTTCAAAATAACGCCCATAAATGAAATTAATTTGGCTGCAAAGCGGTGCAAATGTTTGTACCGGTTTTGAAAGCTATTACTAATTTCTTGGTTCTGAAAGCCTTGTATCTCTGAAGTTTCCAGTATGATTCGCAAGAATTCTCTTTCACAAAATGGAATTTTGCATTGAGATTCCTTTTCCAATCGTTCCGCAAGCTGATCGGCAATTTCAGATTCTAGTCCGTCACAATAGAGTTGTTCGATCTTTGGTAACTGATCGGTACTTTTTCCTTGACGACTGCGTGTCACCATCAGCCCAATTCGAAATGATAATCTTTCAAATGCTTCATATCCAAAGCAAAAGCCATTATTGCTTTCTATTTCTCGAATAGTACACTCTGCAACGCTCCAATCATACCCGCTGCAATAGCCTTCCCGTCTGGAAATTTCGGCAATCGGCCCCTGATTTACAGATACAACAAACCGTCCATACTCCTGCCTAAGGTTGGACTGTTGCGTCGAAAGAAATAAATCCCACATTGCAAGTCGTAATCGATATTCCTCGCCCTCCACACAAGTTCCCACACCTCGTTTGCGAACCAACTTAATTTGATGACGTGTCAGCCAAGGTTCCACTCGTGCTAATGCCTTTTCCACACCGTTTCGGCCAACATACAACTGCTCTTCCATCTTTTGAATGCTTAACTTTAGCTGCTTTCCTTTCAGCAGTTGGTAAAGAATTTCTTGACCCCTTTTGATAGCTTCCTCATTTTCACTGCCGTTTTGCAAAAAACAACTCGAAATTTTTTCCCACTCAGACAGTTCAGCTTCCAGGAAAACCCCTTTATTTGGTTTTACAAAAATTTTCCCAACTTGAATCAGATTTAAATAGTTTTTAATCTCTCCAATATCATTGCGCACCGTTTTTGCTGAACAATGAATATGATCGGCGATCATTTCAATTGTGATATAACCCCTTTGTTCATGCAAAACCGTTAAAATTTTGTATTGTCTATCGCTTAGCATGATAGTTTCCTTTCCCGCTATCAAAACGGTAAACGATTTGAATAACTTTGATAACATCTTATTAACTTTATTATAACAATCAAATATATAACATTATCGTATGTTGTTTTGCCACAATCACGATAATTCCGTTAATCTTTACCTCAATTTCAAAGAAGCCGAAATGTTAACTTTCCTGTCGGTACAATCCGGTATTATAGGTGCTTAAAACGTGTCTCAAACGACGTCGGGAGCTTGTGTTGATTAAAAAACTGGTTGAATGATGACTCTAAAAACCTTTTTAATAAAAAAAAACTTCCTTTGCCAAGGAAGGTCAATATATTTCACCATCAGCCGATGATTCATTTCTCGGCCTAATTATTAAATCTTTTATGATTTTTTATTCAATCGTATTTCCTTTTAAGAAATAATTGGGCCATTTAAACATCAATCGATTCCTTAATTTCTTTTATTTCCTTATTCACGATTCACGGACTTATCCTTGCATTTATTTTAAAGCAAATTGACTCAAAAAACCATTCAAAATATCTTGGAAAAATCTTATTTCGTATGGAATTTTTAACCAATATATAAAAATAAAAAACCGGGGAAGTCATTCCCCGGTTTAAAGTTGTTATCCAAACCGATTTACCAAACTTTTTCAAGTACGCCAAAACTTAATAATATTGGAGCCGACACCCGGATTCGAACCGGGGACCTGCGCATTACAAGTGCGCTGCTCTACCATCTGAGCCATGTCGGCATGAAATCAATGAAGCATAGAATATATTATCACAGATACCGACAGTTTTCAAGTCCTCGGCAAAATATGGCAATTAATTTTAGTTCTTTAGCATCTCTTCCGCCACCCTGAACGGATCACTGGTGATTACGCTCGCGGCATAAAGTTCCATGGCTCCAAAATCAGCGGTCTTATTATTGGGATCACCGCGGTCCACAATCCGCACCACGGCCGGGAATCCATTCCAATCTTCCGATGTTGATGCCAACGGAGGTACATAAAGCGCCAGGTTAAAACTAATCACGCACATCCCCATAAACTTCTCCAGTACTTTATGAACGGCATTATATAATGGGACTCCGGGCTCGGAGGCAATTAACATGATTTCTTTCTCCTTAATTGGAGTCAGATAGGCCATGCCTTTGACCCCGCCATCCCATTCCCAGCCAAGTCCGAGCGAACTGTGGACTTTATGGAGATCACTGAAAACACAAGTTCCATGATCTTTCATATAGCCCTGAAAAATACGCCGCCAGGATTCTACTTTGGGGTAATGCATTCCCTTGGTCAGCGTCATTTGGGCATGACCGTGGATAATCGAGGCCCCGCTTTTCCATAAACAGTTCCACATAAAGAAATAATATTTTGCATCCGGATCCTGTTCCCGGCCCTTCTTAGCCCATTCAAAACCAGTTTCAAAATAGTCAGCGATGGCCTCCCGGGATACTTGCAAGGGGTTGTGCTCGTTAAATATCACCAGTCCGTGATAACCATCATATTTGGCTACATTGCTGGCTGAAATACAATGACTACCCTTCACCCGCCCATATGTATCCGCCGGAGTCCCTTCAATCGGCTTACAAAAAGGATCACCGGTACTGTTTTCTATGATCTGGCGTACTTCATCGTTGACCTTGCAATCCATGGGCCGACTAGCCCGGATTTCATTGAAAAGAGCCCCTTCCATCGTCACTAAATTGGTAACCTTGGTAATTTTTTGGCTTTGAACCTTTTCCAGAGAACCGAAATTTTTATTAATCCATCCATTCATACTTTCCGGGGCCTGTAATTTCCCAATTGTAGTATCGACCCTGAAAAAGCGCTCAAATAAATTTTTTTCCGGGTCCGGGAGATCCTTATACAGTTCATCTAAATTGGCAATAGAGCGCTGTGCAGTGGTAATCATGGTTTCTCCTTTTATCCAGAAGTATAGGCATAATCTTTAGCCGTAATCCGCTCAGCCCGATTGGTTATAGCACAGCGGTATAATTCAACATATTTGGCAGCCGAACTTTTCCATGAAAAATCAGCGCTCATAGCCCGTTGCACCAAAATTCGCCATGTATCTTCATAATGATAGGTTTCAATCGCCCTGACAATTGCCGTATACATCGCCAAGGCATCATATTTCTCAAAAGTAAATCCGTTACCATCATGGGTGCGGGGTTCAAAATTAATAACCGTATCTTTTAAGCCTCCCGTTGCCCGAACAATAGGAATGCTGCCGTACCGCAAAGCCAGCAATTGACCAAGTCCGCAGGGTTCAAAGCGGGACGGCATCAGGAACATATCGGAGCCTGCATAAATCTTCTGGGCCAAATCACTGTTAAAGGTAAGATATACAGCAGCCCTGTCCGGATATTTTTGCTTAATATCCGAAAATAAATGATGGTAATATTCAGCCCCGGTTCCCAGCAAAATAAACTGAAAATCCAAATTGTTCATCATCGCCTCAATAACCTGGCCAATCAGATCAAAGCCCTTTTGGTCAGACAACCGGGAAATCATGCCGATTAATGGTGTACGAGGCTCCGCTTTTAAGCCTGCCTCTCGCTGTAATGCCACTTTATTTTGCAGCTTCAATTCCGGGTTATTGAGATCATAATGCTGATAAATATGAGAATCAGTGGCCGGATTGTTAATC
Organism: Bacillota bacterium; assembly: GCA_003501335.1. GTDB lineage: Bacteria > Bacillota > UBA4882 > UBA8346 > UBA8346 > UBA8346. The sequence goes on along the minus strand of DNPQ01000237.1, from coordinate 8,507 downwards.
TCATAATCCACGCCGTTGAGTATGCCGTGTAGGCGATCACGCCGCTCTTTCAGTAGCCAATCAAAGCCTTCGCCATATTCCGGAGTCAAGATTTCCTGGGCATATGTCTCGCTCACTGTATTAATCACATCGGCAAAGAAAATCCCCCGGCTCATCATATTGACCTGATTTTCAGGAGCTAACCGGGGCGGTAAAAGAGACTGGTAATTTTCAATACCGGCGATCTCAAGGACCCGGCTTCCAAATAAGCCTTGATAAGCCAGATTATGAATGGTATAAACCGAAATCGTTTTTTCAAAAAAGGGATCATCACGGTATATCGTCTGCAACCAATTGGGAATGATTGCAGTATGCCAGTCATTACAGTGAAGCACATCTGGAACCCAATTAAATGCCTTGACCATCTCCATCACAGCCCGGCAAAAAAAGACAAAACGGTCGGCATCATCATGGTACATATAAATGCTATCCCGATCATAATACTTGCTGTTCTCTACAAAAAAAACCGGAACATTTCCTCCGATCCTGCCTTCAAAGATGGCGGCTTGCTCAGTTTGCCCATTCATCGGTACCGCCAAATGACTCCGGTTTTCTTTGAGTCCGTATTTCTCTCGGTCAATGAAACCATACCGGGGCATAGCCACCCATACATCATGCCCCAATTCTTTCAATGCTTTGGGTAAGGCGCCCGCAACATCCGCCAAACCCCCGGTTTTGGCAAAAGGGACTACTTCAGCCGCAAGAACTAAAATTTTTAAAGGGCTTTCGCTCATTATTTCACTCCTCATATTTCGCAAATTCCGTTACTTAAAGTATAGTTTAATCGGATCAATGCTTTTTAAACCTTTTCGCAACGACTTTTTCGCTAATTTAGGAGTCAAAATAATGGTAATTTTATTTTTTGACTGGCTACTACGCGGTAACCACTCTCTTTTTCCCATTCAGTAACATTGCCGAAGACCTCGCTAAGTTTTTTTTCAAGGCTCTTGGCGCCCTGTTTGGTCATAATCACTGCAGCCAGCCAGCCACCAATGTTTAACGCCTGATAAGCTTCTTCAACCAGGGGATAAATTACTTGCTTACCGGCGCGAATCGGCGGATTGGTTACAATAAAATCAAATTTTTGGCCGGGAAACGGTTTAAATCCCTCTCCGGCCTTAATCGTTACATTTTCAATTTTATTGACTTCAGCATTTTGAACCGCCAGCTCTACTGCACGTTCATTAATATCGCTCATAAAAACTATCGTTTTCGGCAATAGTTTGGCTATGGTTAACCCGATCGGCCCATATCCGCACCCTAAATCCAAAACAGTTTGGAAATCCTCTTGAAGGGGCAACGCTTGAACCAGGATTTTTGTCCCTGTGTCCAAGTGGTTTTTGGAAAACACGCCTGCATCGGTGGTCATCCTTAAAGTAACTCCCCTTACTTCCAGGGTAAACTCGTTAAAATGATGCTCTGAAGTTGGCTGAGCTGAATAATAATGGTCGGACAAAGAAGATCACCTCGTCCATATTATACCGAATTCCTTGCGCAAAAGTATATAAAAAAAGGGACTGTCTCAAAAGAAACAGTCTCCTTGAATTCAGAATTGCTTTCAAACAACAATTTAGAAGAAATTATAGTGGACAAAAATTCGGGCTTCAGCAAAGCTGGATGCTAACAAGAATAATAAACCGTAAATAAATACTTCCCGTTGGTCCGGTGTGAAACTTAAAGGCCAGAATTTACGCTTTTTCTCCCAGTTCCAATCAAGCCCACTCGGTGCAGCCATCCAAGTAAATTGGGTGGTGGAGACAATGAGTAACAGATAGGAGAACCATACCCACAAACCATAACGGGCGAAAAGAATCAATGATCCTAAAACCCGGTTTGTCCCTGTAGGAAAAGGTAAGGACAGCGTTCCCATCACTGCGCCCCACATAATCGAATATAAAGCAAAATAAATCATGCTCAAATTCCAACGACCGACCCTGAAGAAATTCAGGATAAAAATGAAGATGATAACAAATATCAAATTATTAGCAAAATTTTCCAGGGTTAATAAAATCACATTACCCCAGATGCCAAAATTCTTAATGACATCAGCATTGGTTGAACCAAATAATTTGGCCGCCCAAGGACCAATTCCTTTCATAATATCAGGCTTAAAAAGCTTCTGGACCATAAACGAATTTTCTAATAAGTTAACCTTATTATAGATAAAAGTGAAAAAAGCCCAGCTTGCGAAGAAAAGGATCAGGCCAAAAATTAAAAAACCGCAAATTCGGAGATAAACATCATCATTGAATAATAAATTATAAGTTTTTTTACAAAAACCAGCGAATCCTTTGGATGCCTGTTTTTTCTCAAATTTGGCGCCAGCCGGTTTACTTGGTTTCGTTGACAACGGCTTCAAATTGAACTTCCCCCTTATTAATTTTCGAAGCTGCCAAAAAGGTTATTTTCATTTTCCATTATACCGATATCCCAACTATCAGTTCCACACAATAGGGCTTCTTTAAGAAGAAGCCTGAGTTGTCTTTACTGAACTCTTCCCTTTTGGGGCCAGCTTCTATCAAAATTCACTAAGTTCTATTCGCCATCATTCGTTGATTCCCTGCCGTTTCCATAAAAAAGACTCCAGGCTATTTATTTAACAGGATTGGTACGATTTAGTTGGTCATACATCATTTTGGCCAAACCCATTCCCTTTCCATTTTCAGAAATTTCTTTCGCCATCTCATCTTGGAACATTCCCTGAAAATATTCGCCCCCAAATCCTTCGCCAAACATTTTTTGAGAGCTTTGCATACTTTCCAACATTTGACGGATCATCACCGCCTCAAAATTTTGACAAGCCTTCATCATCTCTTTCTGTTTGGCCGTCATCGCTTGAGGCTTTTGCGGTTTCTGAGACTTTAAATTTTTAGCAGTCACCATCGTAGCCAGGTTAATTTGGTTTATCATCGTAATGCTCCTTCAATCGATTTCGGCTTCAATAAACTGGGTTTCACGAAACCAGTTTATTGAAGCCGCGTTTATTGAAACTCCAAAGTACCATATAAGGCTCCAGCTTCTTTGATCGCTACAATCACGGCAATAACATCTTGAGGGGTTGTCCCAACAGCATTTAAGGCTCTCACAATCGAGCCGATGGTGGTGCCATCCGGTAAATCAAGAACTCTCCCACTATTGCCATATGCGGCATACGGATCAGGGGCATTACCCCCATTGTTATCAGAATTAGCGGCTCCAGTGGCCGGAGGATTGATCCTTACATTAATATTACGGCAAGTAACAGCAACCGGTGCGATTTTAACCTTATCACCAATCACGACGGTACCGTCTCGCTCATTGATAATTACTTTGGCTATACCATCCGGTGTTACTGACAAATTTTCAACTTCGGAAATAAATCCAATGGGGTCTGCAAATTTATCCCTGGGGACCATCACCTCAACCGACCCCATATCAATCGCTTTAGCCACCCCAGGGGCAATATTTTCATTGATACTCTGCGCCAGTCTGGAAGCGGTCGTAAAATCAGGATTATAAAGTGACCATCTTAATTTACCCGTTAAATCGAATTGCATTGGTGCATCCCTTTCCACAATCGCACCCTGGGAGATAACTCCGACTGTACCGCTATTATTACGTTGATTGCCTCCGGTACCGGCCGGTGAAGGACTCCCGATATAAACAGTACCTTGGGCCATGGCGTAGACCTTTCCGTCGGAACCATTCAAAGGAGCCTGTAATAACGTCCCTCCTTGAAGACTTTTGGCATCCCCCAATGATGCCACCTGAACATCAAGAGATTCACCTATATGTAAATAGGGAGGAAGTGAAGCAGTAATCATGACTGCGGCTACGTTTTTAATCTTTAAATCAGCCATGGTAACTATAATTCCCCATTTAGCCAGCATATTGACGACCATTTGAGAATTAGCCCTGGAACTATCTCCGGTTCCATTAAGCCCAACAATGATTCCCATTCCGGTTAACTGGTTATTCCGAACCCCTTGCAATTTGGCAATATCCTTAATTCGGGTTGAACTGCTTAAAGTATCTCCAAATACCGCCGTTGAAAAAAGCGTTAAACTTATCATAATAAGTACAACACCTGTGATAATCTTTGGAGAATTTTTTAGCCACATTCTGATCACCTCTCTCAACAATGAAATCTATATTCAAACTACTGCAAATTCAATTCCACAATGCCATTACCTGTTACTCTGCTCTTAAAAGATTTATGGCTAAGCGGATTGGTTACCATAATCTCATCTCCGAGCCAACCATCGGCCTTAGCAATTCCAAGGATGTTAACCGCTACATTCTCATCCTTCACAGTCACTTTAACCTCTTGGTCCTTGGAAATCAGGGGAACAGGTTGAAACCAGTCCTTCCGTAAGATTTCTCCCTGTTTGATGAGTTTCGTGGTCCGAATGCCGCTTTGCAGGTCACCAACAAATTCCTTACCGTTTTCCAGTTCCATTTCGATCAATTCAAAATCGGCCGAGTTTAAAACGGACTGGTAGGATAGATCTCTCAATGCCCGGTAAACTAAGGCCGTTGCCCTGACTTTACCGCTGATATTTAGTACTCTGCTTTCAGAATCCTTGCTCAAAACTACTTTAAAAAGGGCTGCTCCTACTTCA
>DNPQ01000237.1:0-3536 GCA_003501335.1 Bacillota bacterium | reverse complement strand
TCCGGTATATTCCGTAGTTCAACCCAACGTTTGAGAATATGAGGCTTTTTTTCAATAAATAAGTTTTGAATCGCTTTTTCAATATCTCCGCCTTCAATGCAAGCAGCAGAGGACTTTACGACCACTGCCTCATCCATTTGCAGTTGGAGTATAAATGGGAAATGGTATTGCTGCACGAGTGAATTCAGATAATCACGGTTTAAGATCCGCTGCTGGCCTGGAGCAGGTAACGGTCCCAACTCGACTTGTTTAAAGTAGTCAACCGCACCAGCCTGTCCGTCCCGGACCACACCCAAATCTGATAAACATAATTTAGGTCCGCTTACCGTGACCGCTGACGGAATTTCCAAGGTTACAACCTGAGTTCCCCTGCCGGCTCCATAAACAATAGCCGGTCCCATAATCATCAGTCCAACCCATGCCATATACCAACGTTTCATGCTCTGAAACCTAGCCATCACTTAGCGCTTCAAATTATTGGCGGTCTGCAGCATTTCGTCCGAAGCTTGCACCGCTTTTGAATTAATATCATAGGCCCGTTGGGCTACGATCATATTCACCATTTCTTCAACCACTTTCACATTGGACATTTCTAAGAAACCTCCCAGGACTTCTCCACTTCCGTCAACTCCCGGGTTAGAAACAACCGGCTCCCCCGAAGCGGCAGTCTGCGTATACAGTGACTGTCCTTTATTGGATAAACCGGCCGGATTGATAAAAGTTGCCAATTGAATTTGGCCAATCTGTTGCGGTGCTGTTTCTCCAGGCATTTGGACGGAGACAATCCCATCTTGGCCTACACTGATACTTTCAACATTTTGAGGAACTGTAATCTGCGGTTGTAAATAATTACCTTCCGAAGTAACTACATTCCCTTCCGAGTCAATTTTAAAGGCGCCGTTTCTGGTATAAGCTGTGGTACCGTCCGGCATTTGAATTTGGAAAAACCCGTTTCCCTGAATAACTATATCTAAAGGATTTTCAGTCTGTTGAAAATCTCCTTGGGTAAAAATCTTGGTGGTTGCCACGGGCCGAACACCGTGGCCTTCCTGTAAACCGGTAGGCAATTGGACTTCTTGATGAGTATAACTACCAGGTTCCCGGAGTGTCTGATATAAAAGGTCTTCAAACTCAGCCCGGGATTTTTTAAAACCGGCTGTATTTACATTCGCCAAATTATTGGATATCGTGTCAATATTTAATTGTTGAGCCAACATTCCTGATCCTGCCGTCCAAAGTGCGCGCATCATGGGGGATACCCTCCTTTAAAAATAAACTGCTAAAAAATAAACTGCCTAATACAAAATAAGATTAGGCAGTCAAATTGAATTTGTTTTTGAAAGATAGCAATCGGCTAATCTTTCCTAAACCTCCGCAAGCGGTCCGGTTTCTCATTATCAATACTGCCAAACATAATATTTAATTGTTTTCGATGTTACTTCGCCAACTCATTAACTAACTTATCAAGGGTCTCATCATGGGAAGTCAAAGCCTTTTGATTCGCATCGTAACTGCGGGTAATATTAATCATTTGGACCATTTCCCGCACCGGATTGACATTGGAATGTTCCACAGCACCTTGCAGAATGCGAAACTTGGTTGCGGGTACCGCATTATCATTGGTATACTGGGTATCACCCTGCTTCTTCATATCCTTGGTGCTAAAGAGTTGAAAAAAATCTAAGACCTTGCCGTTTTGCATGATTTGTCCCTCTTCCGTCACGGAAAACTCTCCCCGTAAGCGGATAGGACCATGGGTACCCAGCACCTTATAACCATCCTTATTGACTAAAAAACCGTCCTTATCCGATTGAAAAGCTCCAGCCCGGGTATAACGGGCTCCTTTGCTCGTTTGGACTGTAAACATGGCGTCTCCGTCAATTGCAAAATCGGTTGGATTATCGGTTTGACTGATGGCTCCGCTGGAAAAATCAACCACTTGAGTGACAGCCTCAACTCCTAATCCCAACTTTCCAACTTGTTGCGGCATACGCTTCGAATATGCATTCAAAAGCAATTCGGCAAAAGGTACGGTCGTACAATTATCTCTTTTAAAACCGACTGTATCAATATTGGCCAAATTATTGGCAGTTACATTTTCACGATCCATTTCCGCCACCATACCGGTACATGATGTATAAATTCCTCGTAACATTTTTTCACCTCCATCCAAAATAGAGTTATCTTTTATTATGTTATACTTTAGCTTATAATAAGTTATCGGATAGTCCCAGCGGAAAGATTAGAGAAAAAATTAAAAAGCTCTGAGACTGTCTCTCAAAAGTAATTTCAAATCAATACGATATAAAACATCTCGCATCTACAATATATAACCTAATTAAACAAACAATATCCGATATATTGTATATTTTAATCGTAAAATTTACTTTTGAGAAGCCCCAAAGCGTTCATGCAAACAAATAAAAAATTACTTGGTAAAATCCGGCTTAAAAAAACGGTATATTTTTTTGTTTAGAAATCCTCCGAAGGATGATCCAAATTGATGAGTCCTTGATAAACCGGCAATCAAATGCGCTAATTTGGTAGCGTCATGCCGAATAACTTTCGATTTAACAATAATTTTTCTTCCCAGCGGGGTAATGCCCAGTTCCCCTATTTTATCAAGGTCTGCCAAAACCGCTTCAGCGCCTTCTTCGATATAACGTTTCAAAATTTCGGGCGGAACTTCTTCCGTATTGGTAATTGCAACATCAATGAGTCCTGTTCCGGCATGATTGATGATGGCTTGAATATGATCACTGGCCGAATAATGATCGGTTTCCCCAGGTTGCGTCATCGCGTTGCAGATATAAATTTTAACCGCTTTCGAGCGCTTAATAGCCGCTGTAATATCTTTAACCAACAAATTCGGAATAATACTGGTATATAAACTTCCTGGTCCCAAAATCACTACATCGGCTTCATTAATGGCATTGACCGCCTCTGGTAGTGTTTGAATATGATTGGGATCGAAAAAAACCCGCTTGATCGGTTGTTTCGATTTGGATATTTTTGATTCACCGGTAATGATAGTGCCATCGATTAATTCCGCTTTCAAAACAACATCCTCTAGAGTTGCCGGCAGTACCTGCCCCCGTACGGCCAAAACTTTACTGGATTCCCGAATCGCAGCTTCAAAATCTCCGGTTATCTCAGTCATTACAGTCAGAAATAGATTCCCAAAACTATGCCCTGCTAAATTGGTTTCCCCTTGAAACCGGTATTGCATTAACCGTTCCATTAAGGGTTCCAGATTGGCCATGGCTACTAAACAATTTCGAATATCCCCTGGCGGCAGAATCCCAAATTCCCGGCGTAAACGCCCTGAACTTCCACCGTCATCCGCAACGGTTACGATGGCTGTTAAATTAGGAGTTATCTCTTTCAAACCGCGTAAAATAGTACCCAACCCGGTTCCGCCGCCAATCACAACGATCTTAGGCCCTCTGACGCCTTTTTCCCTGACTTTGACATCATTTTGAGAAATCCAAGCGACCATCGCCCAAAAGAAATGAATGGTGCTGATTAAACCGATA
>DNPQ01000390.1 GCA_003501335.1 Bacillota bacterium | reverse complement strand
GCACCATGTTGCAGCACCCGAATATCAAAATCCATTTAAATACCGATTTTTTCACCATCAGGGAGCTGATCCCGGCCGATTGTCAAATTATCTACAGTGGCCCGATTGATCGCTTTTTTAATTATCGATTCGGCCGCCTGGAATGGCGTTCCCTTTCATTTGAAAAGAAAATGCTGGATATCCCGGATTTTCAAGGCATTGCGGTCATGAATTATGCCGAAGCGGGCGTCCCTTATACCCGGATTCACGAGTTCAAACACTTAACGCCGGAACAGGCAGTTAGCCCTCATCAAACTCTTATCTGCATGGAATACCCTAAAAATTATACAACCGGTGATGAACCTTATTATCCCATCAATACAACGGATAATCAAAAGATATATCAACAATATGCCGCAGCCAGCCGTCAGCTGCCTCATGTTATCTTCGGAGGCCGCTTGGGCAGCTATTCCTATCTGGACATGGATCGCGCCATTGAGAGTGCCCTGATGATCTATCAGACCAAAATAAGAGGTGTCCAAAAATGAGTTCCAAAGAACTCGCTGTGATCATGCCAATTTATAATGAAGAAGAAGCCATTATGGCTGTTTTACAAAAATGGCACGCCCAATTGAGTGAACTCCAGATTGACTTTGAAATCCATGCCTATAACGACGGCTCAAAAGATAATACTGAGACAATTTTAAAAAATCTTTCCAGAGATTATCCGCGGCTCATGATCCATAACAAGAATAATAGTGGGCACGGTCCCACCATATTACAGGGATACCGGGAAAACTCAGAGGCCAAATGGTTATTCCAAGTGGATTCCGATGACGAAATGGAAGTGAAAGACTTTAACAAACTCTGGTCCCAACGGGACGATTACGATTTTTTGATCGGCTGGCGAGAGGGCCGTCATAGTCCACTCCCCAGGCGGATCATCAGCTCGGTCTCGAGAATAATCATCCGGCTTTTTTATCATCCGGGAGTATGGGATGTAAACTCTCCCTACCGGCTGATGCGCAGTGACAAATTCCGGGAGTTGTTTTTCAAGATTCCCGCGGATACCTTTGCCCCCAATGTAATCCTTTCGGGATTTGCCATCTTAAAAAAAATGCGTATTTTTCAAGTGCCCGTTACATACCATGAACGACAAACCGGCAAAGTATCGATTCAAAAGCTTAAACTCCTGAAAGCTGCGGTTTTATCATGCGGCGAAACCGTTCGCTTCCGTTTTAAGCGTTAGGTTCCGGTAAAATTATAACAAAAATCAAGACTCAAATGAGTTCCAACTGCCACCTTTTCTTTATAAAAAGTGACCTCTGATTTTATGACGAAATTGACTTTTCTCATTCCGAACATAGCTGATTTTATTCTAAAAATTGTCGGTTAGACTATTTCCACCCCGGGTTGCCATTCCGGCTTTAAATAGTCATTGGGATTGGTGCTGATCAACCGGGTAATCTTATAGTGACCCGCATCTGAACTTTGCACCATTAAACTGACACCTTCGCGTTTGATTTCGATATCATCATTTTTTTGTTTTTTCGATTCACTCTCTTCCGATTCTTCTTCCCCTTCAAAAATGTACTCCAAAGGCACAATCGTATAAAACATTATTGTAGACCCCGTTTCCTGGCTTCAGCACTCAGCTCAATCAATTCATCCAGCTTTTTAAGAGCATGATGGATCCCGCCCATTTCATTAATGAGACCGCAGTTGACCGCTTCCTTGCCAATTAATACCGAACCGATATCCCGCACCAAATCCCCGGTCCGGAACATTAACTCCTTAAATTTTTCTTCGGTCACTTCGGAATGGCTGGCCACGAATTTAATAATCCGGTCTTGCATTTTATCCAGATATTCAAAAGTTTGGGGGACCCCGATCAAAAGGCCGTTTAGCCGTAAGGGATGGATCGTCATGGTCGCTGTTTCAGCAATAAAACTATAGTCGGTAGCCACTGCTATCGGAACGCCTATGGAATGACCCCCGCCCAATACTAATGAAACCGATGGTTTCGACAGGCTTTCGATCATTTCCGCTATCGCCAGCCCAGCCTCAACATCTCCGCCGACCGTATTCAGAATAATCAGTAATCCCCGGATATTTTGATTTTGCTCGATTGCCACCAGTTGCGGAATAATATGCTCATACTTAGTGGTCTTATTTTTCCCGGGAAGCACGATATGACCTTCGATTTGCCCCACGATGATCATGGTATGAATGCTGCTTTCCTGCGGTGAAGGAGTATTTAGCTGTCCCAGTGATTTAAGATTGCTTAAGAGCAAACGCTGTTTTCTGGGGCTTTGACGAACCGGTTGTTCAAAAGGTTGTTCACTGGGATTTTCTGTCTCTGCTCCATCGGGAGTTTCGGGTCCTGATGGTTCTCCGGCTCCAATGGGAGCCGAATTGTCGTGTATGTTCAAATTTTCTTCCATGTCACCCATCCATTTATTCCCCCTCTTCACGAATCTGAATTTCTGATTCTATCCATCTCACTCTAGTATCCCTTTATTACCCACAATTCATTCGCGATTTTTAATTGGATGAAAATATCAACAATAAATGTTGCGAATATGAAAGAAAAGATGTTACAATAGTTTCATGAATCAATCGGTCGAAATAAACAGGACGGTGAAATATTTTTTAGGGGGATAAAAATAACATTGATGGATGAAGATTCTCTCGCTTTAAATCTCATTCAGTCGGGAAAAAACGTGCAAGTGGAAATTCTCAATGAAAACGGTAAAAAAAAGATTTATCGTACGTCCGTCTGGAATTTTGAGGGTGAACAAATAAAAGTTTTAAGGCCGCAAAATGATCAACTGCTAAACAACATCCAACCCGGGGCCAAAATCACACTGATCTGCCGAAATGATAATAATTCTTATGATTATGTTTTAAATACGGCATTGATTACAATGGAAACTGAGCCGCCGCTATTTATCCTCAGCAAACCAGCTGATTTTAAATTAGGGGTTGGACGGCATTTTTTCCGTTGTGAAGTCAATCTCCCTTTTCAATTTTTCGCAAAAACCGGTAAATGCCAAGGAACAGCAATCGATCTGTCTGTCAATGGCTTATTTGCTGTGATCGATCCTCAGTTAAACTTGGATACCGGTGCTACCACGACCTGCCAGATGGCGCTGCCCGGTTATTCCAAGCCCCTCTTATTCGTTGCTAAGATCATGCGCATCCTGAAAAAAGATAATTTTCAGGGCATGGGCCTCAGTTTTCAACAACTCGACAAGAGCAGCCAGGACCAAATTACCAAATACCTGTTCCAACGCCAGCGTGCGATGATGAATCAAGGGCAGATTTGTATTGTCAAAAGCGGCAATTAATCTGTTTCTATTTCAAACTACTCAACCCGGACTCTCTACCTTGGCTTCGCCAAGATAAAACAGCCACCCTTGCTTTGCTCAGGCAAAGCAAGGGTGGCTGACTGCTCATAACAAATCCGAATGCCCCTTAGCCGCGATCTTATGAAGCAATTTTTTAATGCTTTGGGCCTGATTGGCGGCGCAGACCAGTAAAACATCATCCGTTTCCACGATGATCAGGCCCGATACTCCCATCGTCGCCACCGGCTTCCAGGGGCTGTGGATAATGCAACGATCAGTACCGATGCCAATCCATTCACCTTGAATCACATTACCGGATTCATCTTTGGGCAGCATCCTTTCCAATGCAGTCCAGCTTCCCAGATCTTCCCACCCATAATCGGAGGAGATTGCAATCAAATGGGCTGACTTCTCCAAAATTCCATAATCAACCGAAACATCGGGTAAAAGCGAATAAATTGCCTCAAGCCGGCTCATTTCATCAGTTTTACCGATGGAAGGAAGGAATTGCTGCAACCCCCGGTAAAGCTCAGGTAAAGTGCTCTGGATCGCAGCCATCAGCCCGCTGAATTGCCAAATAGAAATACCGCCGTTCCACAAATAATTCCCGGTAGCAACGTATTTTTCAGCGGTTTCTCTATCCGGTTTTTCCCGAAACCCGGCGACTTGATAATACGGAGTACCCTGCTCCTCGCTGGTGAACCCGCCGGTAAACTCACCGACGGACGCCTCTGAGCATTCAGAGGCGAACTCTCCAAGTTTATTTCCCAGCTGAATATATCCAAAGCCGGTTTCCGGACGGGTCGGCCGCATGCCATAAATGACTCCGGTCTTTTGATTCCTGCAAATTTCGAATCCTGCCCGTAAAGCCTTCCGCATTTTCACTTCATCAAGTACCCTGCAATCACTGGGCAAAAATGCAATAACCGGATCTTCTTCCGGATAATGATAATGAATATAGGCTGCTGCGAGGCCGATACAAGGAGCTGTATTTCTCCCTTCGGGCTCAATGATGACATTTCGGACCGGCAAGAAAGGCAACTGTTTCCGGACCATTGCAGCCTGTTCAACGTTGGTCGCCACATAAATCCGCTCTACTTCTGTCAACTCCCTAATCCGGGTCACCGATTCCTGCAGCAAAGTTGGACCGCCGTCAAAGCTCAAGAACTGCTTCGGACACCCTCGCCGGCTACGGGGCCAAAACCTTTCGCCCCGGCCGCCGGCCATCATCACGACAATGGCGTTCGCCATTACGACTCCTCCAAGCATGCGTAAAAAATCACATCAAACTAATTTATGCTGATGAAAGAGAAATCGTCACTCCATACCCACTCAATCTACCGGCTGCCGGTTCGCAGCACAAACACTTTTCGCGCAATAAAATTCCACAAAAAAACCAGTGCTGTCGCAAAGACCTTGGATAATAAATAATAGCAATGAATTGGTTCCGTAAAAATCCACATTAGCAGCACATTTAAACCCAGTCCAATCACAGCAATCAAGGTAAACACCAAAAAATCCAGCCATTTTCTAGCAGCGACCCGTCCAGAAAAAACCCAGTTCATACTGAAAAGATTATTGAAAATCATACTCACTGTAAACGAGATCATGGTTGAAATCAGATAATAGATTTTTCCATACTCGGTTAAAAGATAAAGCAGTCCAAAATCAATGACTGTGGCCGCTCCACCTACAAAGACATAGCGTAAAAATTGAATTGAAGCATTATCAGTCGGTCCGCGAAAAAACTTTTTAATCATCAAGCTCTCCACAATTTCCTTACTTTACAGGTTTAGGTTGAAGAAACCACAAGCTTAAGCAATTCAAATTTAGATATTCTTTTTCTTAATAAAATATTTGGGCCGGGCTTTCGTTTCCATATAAGTCCTAGCTAAATATTCCCCCATGATGCCTAGAAAAATCATTTGCAAGCCGCTGACCAAAATAATGACGCACATGGTGGAGGCCCACCCGGCGACTGCATCTCCAAAGATCAGTCTCCGGACTACGATCAAAACCAATAACAAAAAAGCAAACCCTGAAAAAGCGATCCCAAAAAATGAAGCAATCCGCAAGGGAATCGTTGTGAAGGCAATAATCCCTTCCAGGGCATATTTCAAGAGTTTCCAAAAGGACCACTTGGTCTCGCCGACCACCCGTTTGATATTTTCATAGGCCAGCCACTTGGTTTCATAGCCGACCCATCCGAAAATCCCTTTTGAAAACCGGTGATATTCGTTAAGCTCTAAAATCGATTGCATCATCTGCCTGGTCATCATCCGGTAATCCCGAGCGCCGTCCACAATTTCCGCATCCGAGAGTTTATTGATGATTTTATAAAAAATCCTGGCAAAAAGGCTGCGTAACGGCGGTTCGCCCGTCCGGCTGACCCGGCGAGTCGCTACCGAATCATATCCTTCGTTTTCGATAGCCTTTATCATTTCAGGCAATAATGCCGGAGGGTCTTGTAGGTCCACATCCATAATAACCACCAAATCTCCTGTAGCATGCTGCATCCCGGCCAACATAGCCGCTTCTTTGCCAAAGTTTCTGGAAAAAGAGAGATATTTAACGTTAGGAGCTTTACCGGCCAAGGCTTCCATAGCCTGTAAGGACTGATCCTTGGAACCGTCATTGACAAATAAAATTTGATAGTCACAATTCATTTTTTTCAGGACCAGCGTTATTTCCTGATAAAAAAGAGGTATTGCTTCCTGTTCATTATAACAGGGGACAACCACCGAAAGGTTTCTCAAAAAAAGCCTCCAGATTTAATATGCCTTGTTCATTTTTTACTACCAGCTAATCTTCAACGCTATTAGCCAATTTTCGAAACCACTTCAATATAACTCTGAAAATCATCTAAATGAGATTCAATGATTTTTTGAATCATAGATAGCAATATTTCTAAAACCGACCTTGGCCTTTAGCTTGTCCGCTAATGCCTTGAACTTTCCAAAATTATCCGGCGTTCCTCATTCAACAAGGCATATTCTTTTAAAGAACGCATCGTAAAAAGCTTCCGTTCGAGCGGGTCTTTCTCATAGAGCAATTTCCCTGTACCGACAATTTGAGCTTTCATAACCGTAGAATCTTTTTCAAGTCAATCAAATCGACATCCCGGCCTAGCTTTGAAGCCAATTCTTGGGCAATCATAAAAACTTGATAGCTGTCAAGCCTATCATTACTGCTAAATGCCAAATCAATGTCACTTTCCAAATTCATAGTTTCTTTCGCTGCAGAGCCAAATAACCAAATAAAGGTGGGTCTGAGTTTTCCCCGCAGAAAACCGATAATCAATTCAATTTGTTGCAATGGTAAGCCATTGACCATTTTATGGTGACTCCGAAATTTTCTTGGCTAATGATAGCCGTATCAATAAAAAATCATATTATCTATATAGTTTTATTATATCATAATTCTTCGGCGATATTCCCTTTACAATTTGTCCGTTCATAAGCACCGATTCCGAAGTCTGTTTTATATATATTCCTTCAATCCTTTTTCCTTCAACAATTCCACCATATCTTTAACGCTCTGCGCCTTATCCTTGGGACATACTAAAATTGCATCGGGCGTCGCGGCAATGATTAAGTTATCTACATCGATCGTAGCAATCAATTGTTCCGTTCCGTAGATAATAGAATTTTTCGTATCAATCCCTAAATGATTGGCTTTTACGATATTGCCATTTTCATCCGGCGGAAAAATCGCTCCCAAAGCATCCCAGCTACCGACATCGTTCCAACCGAAATCGCCTGGAATGACCAAGACTTCATCACTTCGCTCCAAGATGCCATAATCAATGGAGATACTTTGCAGCTCCGGATAGATTTTAGCGATGGAGGCCTCTTCCTTGGCCGTGCCGAGATCATCGTAAATTGTCATCATCCGTTTATAGAGTCTGGGAAGATAACGCTGGAAATTCTCAAGGATCACTGATACCTGCCAGACAAACATACCGCTATTCCAAAGATAATTTCCCGAAGCCAAATATTTCTGGGCCTTTTCAAAAGCGGGTTTTTCTACGAATTCGCTGACCGGATAAACGCCCCCCGGTAAATTGGAATTACTGTCTTGAATAAACTTAATATATCCATAACCTGTCGCAGCAAAGGTCGGTTTGATACCGATAGTGATCAGTTTAGCGGTCGTTATGGCAGCCTCGCAGGTTTTCCGTAAAATGTCCCGGAATCCTTCCACATT
>DNPQ01000400.1 GCA_003501335.1 Bacillota bacterium | reverse complement strand
AGTATGAAGGTTATGATAATTACTACGCTCCTAAAATAGGAGCGTATTGGGGGACCGATAAGTGGCTGGTTTATGGGGGACACAATATTTCAGGGTATGATGACGGTTATTGCGGTGTGGGGTATAACTTTTTAAAAAAAATGCATATTGAAATCGAGTATGATAATAACCAAGATACAACGTCGAATTCATTCATGTTATCTACAAATCAACCTTTAACGAAAGCTTTATTTTTAAATGGGCAAATCTCTTATATTACGTATACTTCTAAAACTTGGCAAGATTATACCGACTTGAAATTAAATGGTGGAATTCAATGGCGGGTGAATCCGAAATTCAATATTTCATTGAATTTATATTCGATTCATACAAACGTAGATTATAGCATTACAAATTACGATAAAAATACTTTTGAGGGTTTGCTTGGATTTTGGTATCAGGTTAATAAACCGTTAACGATTTGGGGTAATTATGCTTTGAATTATATTTATTATCAAGATCAAACTGTAAATGCAACTCTAAAGGAGAGATACGGAGGATTTTCTTTTGGGGCAACATACAATCTCAATAAAAAATATAGTATTTATTCTTCATATTATACTGATTTGGATACTACTATAGCCAGTTTACCTGTAGAGAATAGTAAAACCACGATAGTGGGAATATCCTATAATTTTTATTAGAATGGATTCATTACTAAAAAAGCTACTATAACGATTATTAAATCGTTTGTATAAGTTAGCTATGAAAGGCAGTTGAAATGCCCCTGTCTAAGAAAATTACTTCCTGGGTTTTATTTATCTTAGTTTTTATAACTGAGTGTGTAGCCGGATATTATGTCTGCCATATTAAATCCTTTATTGATGGTGACGCCCTCAGTAGGGTGGCTAATGCATATTATGTACTTTATATACGTCCATCTCATTTGGCGGCCATAGGTGCTGTATGGACCCCGTTACTGAGCTTTTTGGAAATGCCCTTACTTTTATTAACGCCGATTTATAAACCTATAGCTTCTTCCGGCTTAGCCAGTGTGTTCGTAACCAGTTCTTTTGCCGCCGGTTCGGGGGTTTTGATCTTTAAATACACCGTAGATTACGGCCGGTCACAATGGACCGGTCTCTGTTTAGCGCTGTTATATTGCTTTAATCCTTTTATGTTTCTCTATGGATGTAACGGCATGACAGAAGTGCCATATTGTTTTATGCTCCTTTGGTTTACTTATAACTTTACCCAATGGATGGAGAATGAAAATCCTGACCATATCATTAAAATGGCTTGTGCCTTGATGCTGTCGTTTCTTATCCGCTACGAGGCGATTACAGCCTCGATCAGTGCTTTTTTAGCATTTACGATTATTATTTTGACGTTCCATCGAAAAAATTTGGAAGACGAACGCCGGAAGGATTTAAAGTATTCTTTACAATGCCTTGAGGGTAAAAGCTTGGTATTACTGACCCCGGTAGTATATGCCTTTTTGGTTTGGATGATCTATTGTTGGGTCATCATGGGTAATCCATTGTACTTTTTAAACTCAAATTATTCCAATTTAGGATTTGTCAAACTTTATAGTTTGAATCCAGTATTGAAAGGCATGATTGGCAAACCGGTTTTAGTGATAAAATATATTGTTTCGGCCACGGTATTCTTTATGTTGCCACTGATGGTGGTAATCATTTACCGCATCATACGCAGGACTATTTTTAAGCCGGATTTTTTTGTGTTGATATTGTTTGTGCTATCAGCGAATATTTTGCAATTTGTTATGCTTTCAAAAGGAGCTTCTATCGGTATATTCAGGTATTTCATTTATCCCTTACCATTTCTAATGGCTTGGTTTCCCTATGAAATGAAAAAAAACAAAACCAAAGTATTTACCTTCTTCTGCATAATCATTATGATTATTGCCGATATTTCTCTAGGGTTTAGTTGGTTGCGTTCACCGGTACCGGCAATGGCGGGAGAAAAGTTCCGAAATTTTAAATTTGTAAATTATCCATCAGAAATAGCCCAGAGGAAAGTTGTTCAATACATTAATGAAAAAATACCACACGCAAAGATAATGATGGATGCTTTTCTTACCGTTACTACAATTATAAATTGCAATAATCCCCAACATTTGGTGATAACCTCCAGTTATGAATTTAAAAGGGCTATTAAGAATCCCAAATTATACAAAATTGATTATATTTTAGTTCCGTCAACGATTACGACCGACCCAACTTCAATGGACGCTTTTAATAGATATTATCCGAATTTATATATCCATGGCGCCGACTGGTGTGTTTTAGAAAAGGAATTCGATAAAGGTTATAAATTATATCGTATTAAAAAATAGAGCGGCGGTTATTTCAATAAGTATTTGTAGAGTAACTGAAAAAGAGAAGGTAAGGTTGGCCGTTTACTATTTTAAAGGACTACACTCAATAAATACAAGTCACGAAAACTCTCAATGGTGGTAATACGCGTAATGAGGAAAGGATTTCTAAATGAAGGCATTAGTAGGGCATACTGGTTTCGTGGGTTCAAACCTTTGCAATCAGGTCTGTTTCGAGGGGTTGTTTAATTCCCGGAATATTCGTGATATAGATGATAAAAATTCTGATTTAGTAATTTATGCCGGTGTCCGTGCTGAGAAATATTTAGCGAATCTACACCCGGAACAAGATCGAAGACATATCGAAGATACAATTGAAAATATTAAACGGATCAAAGCCCGAAAATTTGTTTTAATTTCTACGATCGATATCTATAGAGATCCGGTCGGGGTTGACGAAACAACAATGGTTGATGAAGCTGGCCTTCAGCCTTATGGCCTCCATCGGCGGGCTTTGGAAAAATGGGTTGAAGCAAATATAGCCGACTCCTTAATTGTCAGATTACCGGCTCTTTATGGCAGAAATCTTAAAAAGAATTTTCTTTTTGACATGATGAATTTAATTCCTACCATGATTAAGGTTGAAAAATATCAAGAGTTACTTTTGAAAAACGATTTTAATTTGAACCGGTATTACACAGCACAGGGAAACGATTTTTACAAAGTGAATGAGCTTTCGGCAAAAGATAGGGAAACTTTGAAACAGTTTTTTCAAACAAAAGACTTTAATGCGTTAGTGTATAACGACTCCCGTAATCAATATCAATTTTATAATGTGAAATATTTATGGAACCATATCGAACAAGCTTTGAAACAAGGCCTTCGTTTACTGAATATCACCAGCGAACCATTGCCGGTAAAAGAAATTTATGAATATGTTTATCATCAAGAATTTACCAATATTATGAATAGCAGACCGGCCAGGTATGATATTCGATCGATTCATGCCGGCCTTTTTTCAGGCGAAAATGGATATATCTTTAACAAACAATTTGTTTTGGATGATATTCAATGTTTTGTCAATGAGGGTAAGTGATATGAAATTATCGATTTCTAATATTGCTTGGTCCAAGAACGAAGATGAAGCAGTCTATGAATTGATGAAGAACTATGGCTTTTCTGGATTGGAGATAGCGCCTACTAGGCTGATTGAGAATCATCCCTATGAATATTTGTCTGATGCGCTTCAAATTGTTAATTCAATAAAAAGGAAATACGATTTGGACATCGCCAGTATCCAGTCTATCTTATTCGGTCGCACCGAAACACTTTTTGGCGCGGAATCGGAACGAAAAGTGTTAATTCATTATCTCAAAATGGCAATTGGTTTTGCAGCAGGCTTGAGATGTTATAATCTGGTGTTTGGTTCTCCTAAAAATAGAATCATTGAGAAAAATGAGGATTATGGGGAAGCAGTTTCTTTTTTCCAAGAAATTGCTACAAATGCCGTTATATATAACACTGTGGTGAGTATAGAACCGAATCCATCCATATATGGAACCAATTTTATTAATAGAACGGAAGAAGCGGTACAGCTTGTGAAAGATGTTAATAGTAAAGGATTTAGGGTTAATCTCGATTTTGGAACGATGATTGAAAATCAAGAGGAAGTAAAAGATTTGAAATCAATCATTCAATATGTAAATCATGTGCATATTAGCGAACCCTATTTGGCGCCTATTTTGAAACGGACGGAACATAAGGAATTGGCAAAAATACTAAAAGACAACGGATATGAAAAATTTGTTTCCATTGAAATGAAAAAAAACGGACTCGAAAATTTAGCCGAAATTGAAAAAATATTAGCATATGTAGCGGATACTTTTGGAGAGGAATGAAATTACAGATACAAGTACCTACTGAGTTATTTTGAATTCTTTTTTGAGTTTTACTTGAAAAGTATAATCCAACCAAAAAAGCTAAAAGGGACTGAAAAATAATGGTTTATGACAGGATCATCATTGGCGCTGGTATTTATGGACTTTACGCAGCCGAATTGTGTGGCCAAAAGGGCCAAAGAGTCTTAGTCTTAGAATATGACGAAGAATCTTTTTCCAGAGCAACCTATGTTAATCAGGCTAGAGTCCATAACGGTTATCATTATCCACGTTCTTTTTCAACCGCTATCAAATCTTCAAACAATTTTAACAGGTTCAACACTGATTATCATTTTTGTGTAAACCGTGACTTTCGGCAGATCTATGCTATATCTTCAAAATATTCGTGGACCAGTGCGGAACAATTCAAGAAGTTCAGTGGAGCTGCCGGTATAAAGTGTGAATATGTTGACCCGCTTTTATATTTTAAACCGGATACGTGTGATGGAGCTTTTGATACCGAAGAGCATACCTATGATGCCATGATTTTGAAAGAATCTTTTATTGAAAAATTAAAAAAATATGCTTCAGTGGAAATCCGATATGGGGTTCGAATCGATCAAATTAAAGAAAATGAAGAGGATAAACAATTTGATGTTTTATTAAAAGACGGGATCATTGTATCCACTCATTATCTTCTGAACGCGACTTATGCTTCTGTCAATCAGATTATTACCATGCTGGGGTATGAACCATTTAAGATTAAATATGAGCTTTGTGAGATTATTTTATGTCATGTCAGTGATTGGATTCAGGACGTTGGAATCACATTAATGGATGGGCCGTTTTTTTCATTAATGCCTTTCGGTAAAAGCGGATACCATTCTCTTACTTCGGTGACATTCACACCTCATATTACGTCGTATGATGATTTACCGACGTTTGACTGTCAAAAGCATCGGGGAGTGGAGTGTTCACCCCTGCAATTAGGAAACTGCAATTTGTGTCCGGAAAGGCCGAAATCCGCCTGGCCCTACATGTCTGCTCTAGCGAAGAAACATTTAAGAGATGACATTGAATTAGAATACGTAAAATCTTTATTTTCCATTAAACCCATTCTAATGTCATCAGAAATTGACGATTCAAGGCCCACCTTAATTCGACAATTTTCGGACGATCCTGTTTTCATAAGTGTCTTGTCCGGTAAGGTTAACACAATCTATGATTTGAATGAGGTGTTGTAAATGAATTCAATATTAGAAAAGGAAAAGAACAATCAAAAACTTAACCTTGAGAAGAATTTTATTTCTGTTGTAGTGTATCTTCGTAATCATGAAGAATATATAGAGGCCTTCATCAAAGGGTTAACCGATAAACTTGGGAATTATTTTGAGAAGTATGAGATTATTTTTGTCAATGATTATTCTACTGATCAGACGGTTCGGATTTTAAAGGAAACTGCAGTGGATTTAAAAGGGGTTTCCATTTCCATTATTAATCTTAGTTACTATCAAGGACTTGAAACTGCAATCATTGCGGGAGTGGATATGGCTATTGGAGATTTTGTATTTGAATTTGACACGTCCATGGTCGATTATGATTTTGAAGAGATCATGAAAGTTTATTATCACTCGCTGAAAGGATATGATATTGTCAGCGCTTCCCCGGAAATCAAGGGGCCGTTTTCATCAAAGTTATTTTATGATATTTTTAGACGTTATTCCAAAAATAACATTCAGTTAAATACCGAAAGATTTCGGATCATTTCCCGTAGAGGAATCAATCGGATTAACTTGTTGAGCACCGTTATTCCCTATCGAAAAGCAATTTATTTTAATTGCGGCTTAAAGGCTGCAAATTTGAAATATAAGCCAATAAACCTTGAAATTTCGAAGAAAACGATGCAGCCTTCTTCGGAAAGGATGGAATTGGCAATCAATTCTTTGTTGTTCTTCACCAAGGCGGGATCTAACTTTGCAATGTATATGGCCATAGCGATGCTTTGTATTTCAATTTTTGTGATCGGTTACACCATTCTCGTTTTTTTACTATATAAAAGAGTGGTGGAAGGATGGACCACCATCATGTTTTTTTCCTCTGTAGCTTTTACGGGCGTTTTCGCTTTGCTCACAGTTCTCATCAAATATGTTTCACTAATATTGTTTATACAGCAGAATAAAGAAAAATATGTCTATGAGTCAATTGAAAAATTAATCGACTTGCAAGTCAATTCCCCATCTTCATCGGATAGTTTAATCCGCTCAACCGGTTCCAAAACATCCAAATCAGCGTAAATGAGGCTGTTGCAAAAGTAATTAAAATCAACGAGAAATACAATATATAGCCATAAAATAATGGGCAAAGTTTTATATATTGTATGTCTCTATCATTAAATTTTATTTTGCAACAGACCCGATTACCTACCATCTTTTGGGTTCGATGAAAAAGAAGATGCTTTAATGTCTCTATTGGAATGATGACTAGCACTGGAGGCCGTTTTTATGAGAAAACTTTCCGTGGTTGTTCCTTGTTTTAATGAACAAGAAACGATACCAATTTTTTACAAGGAATTAAGAATTGTCCTGGCAAAAATTGCGAATGATTATCAATTACTCTTTGTTGATGACGGGTCTGAAGATAATACGCTAAAAATTATGCAATTATTGTCAAAAGAAGATCCCAAAGTCAATTATCTTTCCTTTTCACGTAATTTCGGCAAAGAAGCGGCGATGCTGGCCGGGATGCGCCATTGCGGCGGAGATTTGGTGGTTGTTATGGATGTGGATCTGCAAGATCCACCGGCATTGTTACCCCGAATGATTGAGGCCATTGAGAAAGAGGGCTATGATTCGGTAGCCGCCCGGCGAGTAAACCGCAAGGGCGAACCGCCGATACGTAGTCTGTTTGCCAGGATGTTTTATGCATTAATCAGTAAGCTGACGGATGTTGAAATCATGGTTGGCTCCCGTGAATATCGCATGATGACCCGGCAAGTGAGGGACTCGATCCTGGAACTCAACGAGTACCATCGCTTTTCAAAAGGAATATTCGGCTGGGTAGGTTATAAAACCAAATGGCTGGAATATCAAAATATCGAAAGAGTGGCCGGAGGAACCAAATATTCGTTTTGGAAGTTATTTAAATTTGCGTTGGAAGGCATTATTGCCTTTTCGACGGTCCCTTTGAAAATAGCTTCCGTTTTCGGGATCTTTTTTTCAGTGATAGCTTTCTTTATTATAATTGTAATTATTATTGAAAGACTATGGCTTAGTAATCCGGTAGCAGGATGGGCATCTATCATGTGCGTAATCGTTTTGACCAGCGGATTACAAATGCTTTTTTTAGGCATTATCGGGGAATACTTAGCCAGGACTCATATGGAAACAAAAGCCCGGCCCAAATATTTTATTAAAGAAAAAAAGATTGATAAATAAGTTTATGATTGCCATATATATGTTTTAGAAGCAATCATGTTGCCAAATTTACGTTATAATGGAAGCAGAGAGTAGAGAATTGACTCGTGGATGTGACGGTAAGAACGCCTTTAAAAAAGGAATGATGGGTTTGAAAAAACCGGATAGGCAATACATTGGAAGGAAAGAACACTATCAGCAACTTCTGCTGACCCTGGAAAAAAGCTTTCGTAAAATGATTCATTACAAGCTGGGAGTCATTTTATTGGGTCTTATCCTGATCATTTTTTTTATACTTAAGCAGAAATACTTTTGGAGCGGCGGAGTATTTTTATCAGGTATGGCTCTGCTAATCATCATCGATATTCAACACCGCCAAATTGAGCGGCATCAGAAGTATGCCGCTATTTTGCGAGATTTGAACGAGCAGGCTTTATGGCGTTTTGATAAAAGATGGTCTTCCTTTCCGGATACCGGGGAAGAATTTCGGGACGATGGACATCCTTACTCCTCTGATTTGGATATTTTCGGAAAAGGTTCACTTTTTCAATGGGTCAACGGCTGTCACACTTTTTTGGGCCGTCGCAGGTTAG